>CAZBHM010000040.1:0-15415 GCA_964491975.1 uncultured Lachnospiraceae bacterium
GTAGCACGTAACAATCCGTTGGTATCATAGTTGGGGGCTTTTGACCCCAACATCATTTTATGTGTGATGAAGTTTTGCTGTGAATTGTAACGATGAATAAGCAGTCTGCAAGGCACGAAAAAGTGGTTTGCAGGCTGTTTTTTTGTCGTTCGTTACAAAAAACTGTCGTTCGTTACTTTGGTATTGAAGACAAATAATAAATGTGGTAGAGTGTAATTAAGTAAAGAGAAGGGAGGTGGAATAATGGAAGAACGTTCACAGACTAAGCCATTTTGGGATTGGATATTTAGTAAAGATGACGAAGATGAAAGTGACGAGGAGTAGTTACAAAGAGTATATTTGCAAATATACTTAAACCGTTCATTCATGGAATTTTGTAAGTATATGAATGGAAGTTGATTGGGTTAAACAAAAGAGGAAAAATAAAGACAAAATTAAGTAAAACGTGAAGGAGAGGGTGTTCAAAATGAAAAAAAAGGAATTTTATTAAACGTATTATTGCATTAAGCATTGGAGTTATGATTAGCATAAGTTGTACCGGCAATTTGGTATATGCGATGGAGAATGATACATTATTGTATGATTCGGATGTTGTCAGAATTGTTACAGCAGAGGAAGCAGAAATGATTGAACAAAAGATTTCAGAGAAAAATATGATTAGACATGAAATAAGTATGTTGGAGAGAAATATTGAATTATATGCAGAAGATAAAAATGTCAAGATTAGTGCCCTAAAAGAAAAAGAGGATGAGCTGGATAAGGAAATAGAATCACTTGGCGCAGAAACACCGTCAGAAGAGTTATTGATAAAATTATTAGCAGAATCTGATGATTATGCTAATGCAAGAAGTTCTTGGCATCCGTCGGAAGTAATTGATAAGTTTTCAGAAGCATATGATGTGAGAGGATATGTTACTTTTGGAGATGATTTGGAGATGCAGTATCATGTGCTGTTTAGTCATAATGGAAATGACCCATATCTTTGTAAGAAAATCGAACGTACACTAGAAGAAAGCTTTGCATCTGAAATGGAATTTGAAGAAAAGGCAAAGAATCTGATAAATATTTATTTTGCTAAACTTATAGGTGGTGTAATTGAAAGCAAGTTTAAGGTTTTACAGTTTTTGCCTTGGGAATTAATGTTGGAAAAAGAGCCTGATCTGTATCGGGTGTTAAAAAACAGTGATGTTTTAGAGTGTATAGCAAGTGTTTATACAGTGATAAAATTTGTTTATGTGTATGATACAGAAAATGATACATGGAATTTTGCATTATCAACTAATCGCATTGATTATGCATACACGTTGATAACGCCGGTATACAATAACGGAAAAGTGGAACATATCAGTATAAAGGAAGACGGAATGGTTGCTAATGGTGAAATGGGGAATTCTGTTGATGATGCTTCAGAAGCATTTAGCCGTGATACAACAATGAATACGTGTATGGATGCTTTTGCATTGGAATATGGCGGAGATATTATTTTTAGTATAGATATATACACTCCGAATACAATTGCATCAATGTTGTATTAGTGTATTAATTAAATAATCAAATATAAAACAGGTGGAAATATGAAAAAACATAAAAAAAGTGTGTTGTTTATGGGTATTGCTGTAGCAGTAGTAGTTATCGTAATTTTATTTGTTAAGAAATATAACACTCCCATAGTACGTGAAGGATGTTTTGCTGTGTATGATATTGGGGATGCCGGGGCAGAAGAACATCTGCTTACATATGAACTTACATTAAAGCATATGACACGGAAGGAACGTAACAATGTTTATCCTAAAAAGTATGGAAGATGGGGAATATCCGGGACGATACAAATTGATGAGGAAGAATATGTGCCATATTATTATAGGCTGCGTGAAAAAACAATGGGAGAATACAAAATGTATTGTTTTGATTTCTATGCTAAAAGCGATGAAACAAAATTGCCTACCCAAAGAAAGGTTAAGGGGTATGTAAGTGCTGCAAAAGATTTTAGTCTTATTATTATTGAGATGGTCGATGGCACTGAATATTATGTCGGACCCGCTGGTTCAATAGAAGATGCGAAAGATATTTATGAACACTGGATAAGTGAAGGTTATATGAAATGAACATACAAATGATAGATATCATATGGTGGAAATGTATGGTCACTTAAACTGTCGCTTGGACGTTAGAGTGACATTGTACAGGTTATGGCAGTGTCAGTATTGATAATCATATGGCAGATTTATTTCTTAAAAACATTGATAAATTAGAATTGGAGGGAGAAAGAATGAAGAAACAGTTAAAGGTGTTTTTCTGGGCGTTAAAGTGTTCGTTTATTATAAGCCCATTAAGATTTATATTCAATTTGTTTTTAGTTATAGTTTCATCAGTGTTGCCGGTTGCATTGGCAACATATTCCGGAAGTGTATCAGAACATATAATTGAGTTGGCAGGAATGGGTGGGGAATATAAATTTATATTTAAGGAAATTGCCATTCTTGGTTTGATTTTTGTTATGAATAAGTTTCTGTTTTATGGCAGTGGCATTATAACATCGGCTCTTGACATTCGAATAAATGCAAAGATTAAGGAGACTTATAAATGTTGTAGGGAATGTATCATTAAAGGAATTTGATGATGCTAAGTTTAATGATGATTTAAACCTGGCAAAGGATGGATTTGAGAGTTTGCTGGAAGTTGCTGATAATTTTTATAATTTTGTTGGAGAAACTGTAGCTGTGATTTCAACATTAATAGTTATTGCATACATATTTCCGGCAGCTTTGTTATTTATAGTTGTTTCTTTTTTTATTGGTTACCATTTAAATATGCGGAGTAAAAAAATTCAGCGTAACTTTTGCTCTGAAACGGTGAGGGAACGCAGATATTGTGATTATTTAAAAAGAATCATGACCTCAAGAGAAAATGCAAAAGAGATTAGAAGTTTTGGATTACAGTCTATGTTCATACCGATTTGGAAAAAGATGAAAGGTGAGTTGAGAAGCAGATACATAGAAATAGATAAGGAATCAAAGTTAAAGTTTGCACAATATCAGTTTTTTATGGATTTCATAAATATAATAATTTTGGTAATGGCAATAATAAAAACCTGCAATGGAGAAATGCAGGTAGGGGATATAATTGTATTATGGCAATTGAATATGGTAGCGTTAACAAGTGTTCAGACCATAAACGGTGCTTATTCCCAATTATATTATAATAACGGCAAGATTGAAAAATCACGTGATTTTGTAGAAAAATTTGTAGTTGCTAAAGATAATGGGCAATTACAAGAAGAAAAAAAGGATATCGTTTTCCGCGCGGATAATGTAAGCTTTTCGTATAATTCGGGTGAGGAAGTATTAAAGAATATCTCATTAAGTATCAGGCGAAACCAGTCGGTTGCGATTATAGGTGAAAATGGTTCGGGTAAAAGTACTTTGATAAAAGTACTGTCAGGTTTATATAAGCCTGATTTTGGAGATACGTATATCAACGGGATAAATACAAAAGAGATTAGTAAAGAATATATACAGCAAAATATTGGTGCGGCTTTTCAGGATTTTATCTGTTATCCGTTTACCTTAAGAGAAAATATTGGATATGGATATATTGATAAAATAGATGATGATGAATGTATTAATGCGGCAGCTAAGAAAGGAAATATAAGCTATATTTTAGATAGAGCGGGGACTCTTTCAAAATTTATGGGGAAATCACTTACTAAAGACGGTATCGAAATATCAGGAGGTGAGTGGCAGCGTATTGCACTTGGAAGGGCATATATGGGCGATAAACCTATAATGATATTCGATGAACCGGCATCTAAACTTGATCCACAGGCAGAATTAAAGCAGTTTGAGCAAATCAGAGATATGATGACAGAGAAAACATCAATTTTAGTATCTCATAGGATAGGATTTGCAAGACTTGCCCAAAGAATCATAGTAATGAAAGACGGTCGTATTGTTGAAGATGGAACCCATGAAGAACTGATTTCCAGAAACGGTGAGTACCTGAGGCTGTTGTCAGAACAGGCTAAATGGTATGATTTGAGTTTTGGGGAGTAGGAGAGCGGCATATGAAAGAAAATAGCAAATTAATTTTCCATGGTATAAGCATGGCTATAGGAATTTTAAAAACAAAACGCGAAAAAGCAATGGTTGTGGCATTCTGGTTAATTTCATTGATGTCTTATGCAGCAACCATGCTTTTACCAACGGTTCAGAGTATGATTACAGATGGGGTGTATTCATTTGTTTCTAAAGATGTGCCGGAATATGGCATTCTCGTCTGGGGTATAATAATATTTGTCATGTGTTCGATTATTGGATATATATCAAGAGCATATGCATCCGTCTGGCAGAATCAGGTTAATACGTTGATGTCAGATTCATTATTGGAAAATATTTTGTCGAAGAGTACGAGAATTAAATATAAGTATTTTGAAGACAGTGAAATCTATGAGAAACAGACAAATATAGCAAGGAATGTTCCTGATAAGCTGCCCGATATGATTACGTGGAGAACTGTGCCACCGTTAATAGGAGGTATAATAAGCCTGATATTTACTACAGTTGTATTAGTGAGAGTCAGCGCAGTCATTGCAGTATTGGTAGCAATGGGAAATATTCTGTCAATATTTTTCTATTATAGAAAAATGAAAGATAATTATTTTTACAGAGAAATCAGATACAGAAGAGAAGAGTTGCAGATGAATATTGGAGAGTTCTGACTGAAAGAACATATGCAAAGGAAGTAAAGCTGTTTAATATAAAAGATTATGTAGAGAATAAGTGGAAGGATATTTCAATTGAAGCCTCCAGGGAAAATTTCCGATTTGCAGTGAAATATTCAAATAAAATGTTCATAAGTGATTTTGTGCAGGTGCTTTTAAAAATGCTGGCACTTGGTTATACATGCTATCTGATAGTGAGTGGAAATACATCAATTGGTTCGTTTATGTTAGTATATGGAAGCTTGTCTGTATTTAACGGATACATGAGTGATATCTCGAATGCATTTATAAGTCTGGGTGAGAATGCAATTTACATAAAGGACTGGATTAGTTATATGCAATTGGAGGAAGAAGATTCGGATATTGCTGATATTGCTGATGCCGAATTACATATCCATATAGAAAATTTGAAATTTAAATATAATAATTCAGGTAAATATGCCTTAAATGGAATTAGTCTTGATATAAAAAAGGGTGAGCATATCGCAATTGTCGGCGAAAATGGTTCAGGAAAAAGCACTTTTGTATCACTCCTTAATATGTTTTATGATGACTATGAAGGCGAGATATTGTTTAATGGTAAGGATATAAGAAAACAGGCAGGAAGTGTAAGAAAAAAGATTGCTACCGTATTTCAGGATTTTGGCAAATATGAAATGTCTATATATGATAATTTAAGGATGGGCGATTTGAGTAATGAACATTCAAAAAGCGAAATAGAACATAGCATAAAAGAATATGGTATTATGGATTTTGTTGATAAAATGGCAGATGGAATTGATACCAATATTGGAACATATACAGAAAATGGTATTGAATTATCGGGAGGACAGTGGCAGAAGATAGCGATCAGCAGAGCATTGATTAACCGGGATGCAGATCTTCTGATACTTGATGAGCCTACGGCATCATTGGATCCATATGCGGAGAGTCTTATATATGAGCAGTTTATGAAGGCTAATAAAGATAAGGCATGCATATTGATATCTCATAGACTTGGAGCTACAAAATTTGCTGATAAAATAATTGTATTTGACGATGGAAATATAATCGAAATGGGAAAACATGAAGAGCTTATGAGAAATAAAGGCAAATATTATGACATGTATGTAGCGCAGGCTAAATTGTATATGTAAGAAAGAATAAAATATGGAAAAAATTAAGATTATCATAATAGATAGTGGTGTCAGGGTAAATCACCCGAAGTTTGAGGAAGATAGCATTAAAGGATTTTCATTTATTAAAGGAAGAAAAAGTGAAAATTTTGAGGATGATTATGGTCATGGGACGGCAATTTATAATATTATCAGAAAATGTAATGATATTGCTGATATTCTGAATATAAAGGTACCGGATATAGAACATGGTATAGGGCAGAATGTATTGGTGGAAGTGTTAGAATATATACATGACAATGAGACAGCAGATATAATAAACTTGAGCTTAGGATGTAGTGGACTAGAAGATAATAGAACCCTACAGAGAGTGTGTAGCCGTCTGAGTCAAAAAGGTATAATTATATGTTCGGCATTTGATAATGATGGTTCGATTTCGTATCCGGCATATTTTGACAATGTTATAGGAATCATTACAGATGAAACATCTAAAAAAGTATCAGAATATAGGTGTACTGATTCTAATGTAATAAACATTGCCGGATACGGTCGTGTACAAAGACTTGCCTGGTACAAGCCTGACTATATTATGTTGGGTGGAAATAGTTTTGCATGTGCTCATGTAACAGTGATTATAGCTAAAATATTGTATGAAAATGGCAGAAATAATAAAAATTTAATTCAAAGATTGAAAGATGAATCGACAGGTATGATATGTTTTGAACGATATTCCGAAAGGAATATCGTTCAAAACAATATGATGGAGATAAAGAAAGCTGCTTTGTTTCCATTTAATAAGGAGATGCATGGGTAATCAGATTTAACGATAGCCTTAATTTTGAGATTGTAGCTGTTTATGATACAAAATATTTGGCAAGAGTAGGTGCAGATACAAAGGTGTTGCTTCATGAAGATGTAAAGTCACTGACAATACGGAATGTTGATGATATAAAGTGGGAAGAATTTGATACTTTGATATTAGGACATTTGGAAGAATTGGACAGTATGGAATTAAAAAATAATGTTAAATCATGGATTATAAAAGAAGCACAAATGCATAATAAAAAGATATATGCATTTGATGACCCGGCTACTATATTACAGATGAGAATGGAAGTTTGATTTTTTATCCTAGTGTTGATGATACAAATTTGCCACCGAATTATTTTGGAAAGCTGTTTAGAATATCAAAGCCTGTATTGGGGATTTTTGGAACGAGTTCAAAACAGGGGAAGTTTACATTGCAGATGAAGCTAAGAAAATTATTTCAAAATGATGGATATAAGGTTGGCCAGATTGGTACAGAACCCAGTGCGTTGCTATATGGTATGGACTTTGTTTATCCGATGGGATATAATTCGTCTGTTAAATTGAAAGAATATGATGCTGTCAGATATTTAAATTCCTGTATAAATCAATTATGCATCGATGAAAAGGATATAATTATTGTTGGCTCACAATCTGGAACGGTGAATTATGATGTAGGAAACATAGAACAGTTTAACATTGCGCAATATATTTTTTTGATGGGAACACAGCCGGAGGCAGTTGGATTATGTATAAATCCATATGACGAGATAGAATATATAAATAGAACCATAAGTTTTATCGAGTCCGGTGTATGTTGTGTAGTATTGGGTGTGGTAGTGTTTCCGATGAATATAAAAGATACATGGAAAGGAATATATGGTATAAAAGAAAAAATTACAGATGACGAGTTTTATGATTTGAAGCATAGAATAGAAAAAGAAATTGGGAAATGTGTATATAATTTAGGAGATGAGGCAGATATAGAGAGATTATATCATAGCATTCTTGATTTCTTTTCGGAGGAATCATAGCATTTTCCATCATATGTGTATAAACTACCGGGCAAGTTTTGGGATACCATTTTTATCGTTCGTTACTTTGGTGTTGAAAAAAATAATAAATGTGGTAGAGTGTAATTAAGCAAAGAGAAGGGAGGCGGAATAATAGAAGAATACTTAAACCGTTTATTCATGGAATTTTAAAAGTATATGAATGAAAGTTGACTGGGTTAAACAAAAGAGGAAAAATAAAGACAAAATCAAGTAAAGCGTGAAAGAGAGGGTGTTCAAAATGAAAAAAAGGAATTTTATTAAACGGATTATGGTTCAGATCCTGAATTTTGCCAGTCTGGCGCTGTAGTCTTTTTAAGGGAGTATAAAACGGGAAGTACGCTGGCAAAACAGTTTTTGAATATGTGCGTGGATATGATTGTGAATAAAATGTTGGAAGAAATACCGTTAGTCAGAGTTGTGCCTTGGGAGTATCTATTTGAATCACAGCCGGATTCTCAGGTTATATCATGTACTGGACAGGATTCTGTATTTGGAGATTATGGTATTGTTACTAATATGAAATTTGTTGCAGTATATAATGATTGTGGAAATTGGCATCGGGTGAGTGGAGAAAGCTTTTTATAGGAATATTGATTTTGACTGTAATTCTTGTTTCAGTGTGTTATGTAAAGATTAATAATAATATTCGTATAGCCGGTGGCAAAGGAGAAAATGTTAAGGTTTGCAGGTTAAAATGGATAAGACATGCTGTGGCAGCCATGATAGTGCTTGCAGCAGCCGGAACTCTTGTTTTTACTAAAGTTTATATGAAGCCGTATAATATAAGCTTTGATGCTGATACATATAATACGTGGTGCTGGTCACCTTATATTTATGATGGTGAATATGTCGAGACTTAAGAGGTTACACTTAATCTGGTGATTAAGAGAAGTGTAATTGGTAATGATGATGTGTTTGGCACTGTGATAACAAATGGAATCAAATATATTGTTCGCAGTGAGGATTGCGATGAAGAAGGCGATATTTATATACTGTGGGCATATGAAGAGGGAGCTGCTTTTCCGGTTTTGCCTCTTATCATAAAGGCAACTAAAAATTTTGAAATATTTACGCATGAGAATAGGTCGTCAACGTACGGAGTGAGAGAATTTGTAGGACCGGCCGGTTCGGTGGAAGAGGCTAAAGATATTTATGAACACTGGGATAAGTAAGCGGACATGACAGATTGGGGGAATGGTTATGGTAAAAATTGCATTATGTGATGACGAAGAAATATTTTTAGATAAGATGGCGGGGTATTGTGAACGATACTTTACGGATAAGGAAATTGAGTACGAGGTAACTGAGTATCCGGATGGAAGTGAGCTTCTTGCTGCAGAAGAAGAATATGATATTGTGTTTCTTGATGTAGAGATGCCGGGGATGAACGGCATAGAGATTAAGAAATATATGGAAGGACGGCAGAGCGGTGCGAGGATAGTCTTTATATCGGGCTATCCGGAGGCTATGCCTGATGCATTTGGGGATAATGTATCAGGTTTTCTGGTGAAGCCTGTTCCGTATGAGAAGCTTTGCAGAAAACTTGATGAACTGCTCGTAAAGATAAATCGTGACAGGTGCTTTATAATGTGTAGTTCGGGTGGAGAGCAGGTTAAAATATTTGTAAAAGATATCATGTATATAGAGGCGGAAGGCAGATATACAAAGGTTCATATGGCTTGCAATGGTGTAATAAAACTTGTATCAAAGAGTATAAGTGACTACGAAAAGGAGAATTGTGAGGATCTTGTGCGTTGTCATAAAAGTTATATCGTAAATCTTTCGTATGTAAGAAAAGTAAAGACGGAAGTAAAGCTTAAGAATGGAGTGGAGCTGCCGCTTGGAAGAACTGCAAGGGACAGCGTGCGTGATGAATTTGAGAGATATATTTTGTACAGAAGTTAGTAACATTTTTTCTTTCTGCCTTTTTATCCTATCAGACTCAGCAGATTGTGAAGATTTCCAAAGAAGATTGCCAAAATAATCCCAAGAATTATCCCTATGGCTATATTAGCATTATCTCTTTTGTCCGGCACTCCTGTCATAACTTTTCTTGGATTTCCGGGACGATAATAAAGTTTTATCGTATCAGGTGCACTCCCTCCGATGCTGTAATTCTCTCCGTCAAAGTAATATGTTTTTTTGTACTTTTTTCCATTTACAATGTATTCATACCTGGCTCTGGTACTTGCATAATGGTCATGTGTGTTAACCGAACCACGGCTTCCGGCAATATGGCTGGTTTTCACTACTTTGGCAATGGCGTAATGCTTATTTTTTTTAGCTGTATCAATAAAACGCTGTGCTTTTTTCACCTGCCATCTGCAATAAAAAATTGGAGTGCCTATCAGTGAAATGATGCTTAGTAAGGGTCTGATAATATCAAAATAAAAATTCTTCATATGTTTTCGGTTCCTTTCATCCGCAAATCGGTTCTGCGTTTTTTTGCCTTATGTCGATACCAGCAAGTTGTTATCGCCGTAAGGCTAATTTTATCATATTGTCTCAAATTCTGCAAGGTAATTTTGGCCTGTGTGGACTAAATCGCTACGCCTGCGAATGAATAGTTACACTAATACTAACATTCAAAGAAAATGGAAATTTGCTTAGCTGCTGCATAAAAAGGGCAGATATGCAAAAACTATTTTAAAATGGGTATTGACATTTGCAGAAAATTAGAGTATCCTAATAACAGTTAGTTTAAACTAACATACAAAAAGCGGGAGGTAACATTATTATGATAACAATAGCATATTGGACACAAAGTGGTAATACAAAAGAAATGGCTGATGCGGTAGCGGAGGGTATAAAGGCGGCTGGTGCTGAAGCGCGTGTGGCAGAAATTTCAGAGCTTAGTGCTGCTGAGCTTGAAAATGAAGCGGTATTTGCGCTTGGTGCACCTGCCATGGGTGCAGAGGAGCTTGATTCGGATATGGATTCCTTTGTGGCAGAGGTTGAGAAGTTTGCAGCTGGTAAGACAATAGGACTTTTTGGTTCTTATAGCTGGGGAGACGGTGAGTGGATGCGAGAGTGGGTTAAACGCATGACTGATGCAAAAGCAGTGGTAATCGGCGGAGAGGGTGTGATTTGTCAGGAAACACCGGATGCAGATGCACTTAAAAAATGTAAGGACCTTGGCGAAGCACTTGCAGGTGGTGCTGCTACCTGCTGCAGCAAATAAGACAATTACCTTAAGGAGAGATAGTGTATGTGTCAGGAAACATTGGACATAATAAAAACGGTGGGGACTAATAATATAGAAATGCAACTGGCACTGCAATGTGCACCGCTTATATCAGGACTTAAGATTTCTAATCTGCTTATTATTTCTGAAACAGATGACAGGCTCTTTAGGGAAATTATTGAGAAAACGGATATAGCGGTGTATAAGCTGTTAAACTATCAGGGCAAAACTGTATATCTTTTATATAGAGAGGCAAAGGTTATAGAGTTTTTACAATCGGAGAAAGCAAAGGAAGTCTTCATAAGAGAGGGATACGACAGTCTTTTACTTTCTGATATACTCCACTCCTTTCAAAAACGTTATGAACATTATAGAATAAAGGGTGGCGTATTTCCTCACGAAATGGGGCTTCTTTTGGGATATCCGGTTGAAGATGTTGTTGGATTTATGGAAAATAACGGAAATAATTTTCTGTGTATGGGCTACTGGAAGGTATATGATAAGCCGTTTGAAAAGCAGATACTATTTAAGCAGTTTGAATATGCCAAAGAAAGAATTGTAAAGCTCATATCCTGTGGAATAAGCATTTGGGAGATTGCTGGAAATTATTCGGTTGCGTGATTTTGGTTATGTGATTAATTGCGGCCGCTTAGGGTGCGGAGAAGGCATGGCTATTGCAGAAGCAGCAACAACGGTAGCGATATTTGCTGTTGTTGCTGCTGCTATAAGAAGGTGATGTTTTAAAATGGAAATTTTACAGGGAATAATGATACCGCTTGCGGGGACAAGCCTTGGCGCAGCATGTGTGCTGTTTATGAAAAAGGGGCTTAGTTTATTTACGCAGAGACTTCTTGCGGGTTTTGCAGCGGGAGTGATGGTTGCGGCATCTGTGTGGAGTCTTTTAATACCTTCGATTGAGGCAGCCGGGCATATGGGAAAGCTTTCATTTGTGCCGGCAGTTACCGGTTTTATGCTCGGGATAGGATTTCTTCTTTTGCTTGATAATGTAGTTCCGCATGTACATGTAAATAGCAGCGAAGAGGGACCAAAGAGTGCCTTTGACAGGACTGCTAAGATGGTATTTGCCGTGGCACTGCATAACTTTCCTGAAGGAATGGCGGTTGGCGCAGTATATGCGGGTGCGATTTCGGGTGATACGGATGTGAGTATAGCAGGTGCATTTGTTCTTGCGATAGGTATTGCAATACAGAATTTCCCGGAAGGCGCCATTATATCAATGCCTCTTAAAGCAGAAGGTGTAAGCAAAAAAAAAGCATTTCTGTATGGAGTGCTTTCGGGTATAGTAGAGCCGGTTGGCGCACTTGTTACAATTATTTTTGCAGATACAATGCTTGTGACACTTCCGTATATGCTTTCATTCGCAGCAGGAGCAATGATATATGTTGTTGTAGAGGAGCTCATACCGGAGACATCGGAAGGAGAACATTCGAATTTTGGAACGATAGCGTTTGCGGTAGGATTTTCGATTATGATGATACTGGATGTGGCACTTGGATAATATCGTATTTGATGTAAAAGACGAAAAAAACGATAATAAAATATAATTTTGTCGGATGGTAGAGGTGGGAAGTTTATTCGAGCCTCTACCATCTTTAATCTATGCTTAGCTTTATGAGAGCTTTGAAAACAGCTCCTTAAGGGCAGAAAAGCTTTCGGTACTTAGTACATGTTCCATCTTGCAGGCATCTTCATCTGCAATCTCTCTTGGAACGCCAAGCTTTTCAAGTGCTGCGGATAATACCTCGTGACGTTCGTATATTTTCTCGGCAATGGCTTTGCCTGAATCGGTAAGATATATAAAGCCTTCTTCGGTAACGGTAATATGTTCTTTCTCGCGCAGATTTTTCATTGCGATACTCACACTTGATTTCTTAAAGCCAAGTTCATTAGCGATATCTACAGAGCGGACAACTGGCCTTTTTTTGCTAAGAATAAGTATGGTTTCGAGATAATTCTCGGCTGATTCATTGTATGACATAAGTAAAACCCCCTGTGTTATAAGTATTGCAATCAGTAAATCCGACGGCGACCGGACATGACAGTATCGTCTGATATTCCACCATTATATCATTTCTTTTAGAAAAAAGCAACAAATTACGGAACTTTATTGTCTGCCCGAATTTGTTAAAGGATATAATATTTTCAAATTTTAGAAAAAATGCTTGCTTTTTTTATGAAGTTATGTTAAAATATTTTTTCGTGATATATTATACTATTTCCTTGCTCCTTAAAGAATTAAGGGGCCAGAGACCAGAAGGAGGTGCCGAAGAGCATGAATAAGTACGAATTAGCAGTAGTATTGAGTGCAAAGCTTGAGGACGATGAGAGAGCAGCAGCTATCGAGAAGGTAAAGGGTTATGTTACCCGTTTCGGTGGCACAGTGACCGAAGTTGAAGAATGTGGTAAGAAGAGATTAGCTTACGAGATTCAGAAAATGAAGGAAGCTTTCTATTATTTCGTAAGATTTGAATCTGATTCAAATTGCCCTAACGAAGTAGAAGCAAGAGTTCGTCTTATGGAGTCAGTCATCAGATATCTGTGCGTAAAGCAGGAGGCGTAATTTCATTCTAAAGCAGGAGGATTTTACATGAACAAGGTTATTTTGATGGGTAGACTTACCAGAGACCCTGAGGTCAGATATTCCCAGGGCGAAAGAAGTATGGCTATTGCCAGATATACACTGGCGGTAGACAGAAGAGGAAGACGGGATTCAGGCACTGACAATGCGCAGACAGCAGATTTTATCAGCTGTGTGGCGTTTGACAGAGCAGGCGAGTTTGCTGAGAAGTATTTCAGACAGGGAATGAGAGTTCTTGTGTCGGGAAGGATTCAGACAGGCAGCTATACTAACAGAGATGGCGTTAAGGTATATACTACAGATGTAGTAGTTGAGGATCAGGAATTTGCAGATAGCAAGGGCGCAGGTGCAGACAGCGGTATGGGTGGCGGATATCAGCCGGCAGCAGCAAGACCGAACCCGAGCATGGCGGCAAGCGACGGATTTATGAATATACCTGATGGTGTTGAAGACGAGGGTCTTCCATTTAACTAAGGTATTACTATAATAGAAGGAGGTCACGACGATGGCATTCAATAAAGCTGATAAAGGCGATAAGGCCGAAGGTATGAGAAAGAGACCGGGTAACGGTATGCGCAGAAGAAAGAAAGTATGTGTATTCTGTGCTGATAAGAATAACGTGATTGATTACAAGGACGTTAATAAGTTAAAGAGATATGTATCTGAGAGAGGTAAGATTCTTCCTAGAAGAATTACAGGTACATGTGCTAAGCATCAGAGAACTCTTACAGTAGCTGTTAAGAGAGCTCGTCACGTAGCACTTATTCCTTACACAATGGACTAAGGTGTAGTGTGAGTGGTTGTGTCTGACACAACTTTACACAGAATTTTAAATATTTAACCCATGTTATGCTGATGAAAGTGTTTATCGGCGTAACATGGGTTTTGTTTATTTTATAAGCGTAATTGCGCCAGGAATATTAGTTATTGTAATATTGCTGATGTCAGGCACATGCTCGCCATCGAGTGTCCATGAAAGCGGCTTGGCAGAGACGATGTCGAGCTTTGAAGCCTTAAAAAATTCAAACATTTCATTGCCTGCAAAATCAGATGTGACGATTGACTGAAGAATTTTGTTCAACTGATTAATGTTCTGGGGATTTTTAACAAGGATTACCTCGAAAAGTCCATCGCACAAATCTACCAGATTTTCGCGAAGCTTTACCAGCCCTGCGACAGAGGTTGAATTGGTTATTGAAGCAAAAATATAATCACCTTCATAAAGCTTCTCTTCTGTTATGAAGGATACATGATATGGCTGGATGGTAGGTAGTTCGCGTATGCCTTCGAGAATGTATGCCATGTGTCCCAGTGTGTTTTTTACCTCCTGGGCGGTCTTGTAGGAAGCGGCAGTAAATGCACCAAAGGATGCGATATATGAGAAGTAGCGGTTTCCGAAAAGGCCGATATCAAGCTTATATTCGCTGCCTGCGATTATGTTGCCGGCGGCTTTGGCGGGCTTTGTGGAGAGCTGGAGAGTATTTGCAAAATCATTGGTACTGCCGGAAGGAATATAACCAAGGGGTGTGGTGCTGCCTGATTTTAACAGACCTTCGATAACCTCATTTAAAGTTCCGTCACCGCCGCAGCATACGATTAAATCAAAATCCTGGCTGTATTGCATGACGATTTCGGTAGCATGTGTACGGTATTGTGTAATCTTTGTAACTACAAGGTAGCCTGCTTTGCAGAAGGTATTGGTTATATTGAAAAGGGCGCTCTTGGTCTTCATCATTCCGGCAACCGGATTAACAATTAATAAAAGGCGTTGTTCCATTTGAAATCCTCCATAACAGTGATGCTTATATTCTAATTTAGGTTAGAATAAAAAGCAAGGGGTTAGGATAAAAAGCAGAAAATTTAATATATTTTTTATATAATAGAGACCATAGCACATTTCGGGCTATGGTCTTTTGAAAGCTATTGTAATGCTTG
>CAZBHM010000041.1:0-15383 GCA_964491975.1 uncultured Lachnospiraceae bacterium
ACATATAGGAGGTGCCACATGGAGAATATTGTTATAACTATTGCAAGACAGTACGGAAGTGGTGGAAAGACTATAGGAAAAATGGTTGCAGAAAGGCTTGGCATTCCTTTTTACAGCAGGGATATTTTAAGGCTTGCATCTGAGGAAAGCGGAATAAGCGAGGGCTTGTTCGGCGAGGCCGATGAGCGTATTAAGAAAAGCGCGCTTTTTAGGATAACCAGAAGTATTTATGAGGATGGTGCAATTATTCCTCCTGATTCGGATGATTTTGTATCTACCAAGAATCTGTTCAACTATCAGGCGAAGATAATTAAAAAGCTGGCTGAAACTGAATCTTGCGTAATTGTGGGAAGGTGTGCCGACTATGTGCTTCGGGATTATCCTAATGTCATGAGTGTGTTTGTACATGCTGACGAAAAATTCTGCCTTGAAAGGGCAATGGAGCGTAACAGCATGACCGTTCGTGAAATGGAGAAATTTATCGCTAAAACTGATAAGTACCGCGGCGATTATTATAAGTATTATACCGGCAGAGAGTGGAGTGATGCAAGGAATTATGATCTTTGCCTTGACAGTGGAAAGCTTGGTTTTGAAAAATGTATGGAAGCAATTCTGGCATACAGGGATGTGAGGTTTAAATAGGTGATGCTATGATAAAAATGGTTGCATGTGACGTTGACGGAACTCTTCTTATGAGGGGTGAGACAGCCATAAGTGAAAGAATTATTAAGACTGTTAAACAGCTGGTTACAGGTGGCATTATTTTTGTGGTTGCCAGCGGCAGAAGCTATACTGACCTTAAAAGGCTTTTTAGGGAAGTTGAGAATGATGTGATTTTTGTATGTCACGACGGTGCACTTGTCATGTATAAAGGAAATGTACTTTTAAAACGTCCGCTTGACCACAAAAAGGGCTTTGAACTTATGAAACGGGAATATAAAAATGGTGCGGTACCTGTGGTCTATGGTGCATATATGACCTATGTTCTTAAGGAGCAGGAAAGCTTTGGGGCATCACTTCGTCATACCATGAATAATCACGTGCTTGAGGTGGAGTGTATGGATAAGCTTTGCGATGATTATCTTAAGATAGGAATATACAAAGAACTTACAACAACTGCTGCTGCTGATACAGAAGCTGTGTTAATGGCGACTGCTGGGAAAGACGGAAGAATTACCGGTATGGGCGATAAGTGTTTTAATCTTGTGTATGAGAGCAGGGAGTGGCGGGAATATGTTGCACCGGGAGTACATAAGGGAAGTGCAATTTTGCATCTTCAGAAACGTTTTGCCGTGACAAAGGAAGAAACAATGGCATTTGGTGACAATAAAAACGACCTTGAGATGTTTGAACAGGCCGGTGTAGCTTATGCTGTTTCATGGGCAGCTGAAGAGATAAAGGCAAGGTGTGGTTATACGACAACGAGCGTGGCAGGAACGCTTGAGAAAGTGATTGTATAAAGATATTTCACTTAAATCAACCAAATACAACATTAAAAGAAGTTAAAACAACAAGAAACAACATTTGTAAAACTATTTTGGATAAAATTGAGAGCGAAAAGCAGAGAAAACGTGTGAGTTTTTCTGCTTTTTTGTTGTTTTATATTGACATGATAAGGCAAAAGTATTATAATTGATTATAGTGACAATACTATAAATGTCGAAGTATGTCCAAATGTGTTTTGACAATATTGCAGAAAGGAGAACAGATATGAAGTATAACAGTGCACCGATTGCCAAGAGTGAGCGTATCTCACGTATGGCCGAGTATTTATACTCGAAGATGCCTGAGATTGAGGCAGACAGGGCGATACTTGTTACTGAGAGCTACCGCGAGACAGAAGGGCTTCCCATAATAACAAGAAGAGCGAAAGCTTTTGAACATATATTGGATAACATTCCGATTACGCTTAGACCGGAAGAGCTTATTGCCGGCAGTGCTACCATTAATCCGCGCGGCTGTCAGGTATTCCCGGAATTTTCATTTTCATGGCTTGAGGATGAATTTGATACGGTGGCGACAAGAACGGCTGACCCGTTTTATATATCCGAGGATACTAAGGAGAAGCTTCGCAAGGTGTATAAGTACTGGCCGGGCAAGACTACAAGCGAGCTGGCTCTTTCATATATGGCACCTGAAGCAGTGCAGGCGATTGAGCATAATGTGTTTACCGTTGGCAACTACTTTTATAATGGTGTGGGACATGTTACTGTTAAGTACGATGAAGTGCTCAGGATTGGCTATCGCGGCATTATTAACAAGGCTAAGGCTGAGCTTCAGAAATGCAGCTTCGGTGATGCGGATTATGCCAATAGAACTCATTTTCTTAATGCGGTTATTACAAGTTGCGAGGCAGTAATCAGATATGCCGGCAGATATTCAAGGCTTGCGCTTGATGAAGCCCAAAAGTGCAGTGACCCTGTAAGAAAGAATGAGCTTCTTACTATTGCAAAGAACTGTGCCAATGTACCTGAGAATGGTGCAACAGGATTTTACGAGGCCTGTCAGTCATTCTGGTTTGTACAGATGGTATTACAGATTGAATCAAGCGGACATTCAATCTCGCCCGGACGTTTTGACCAGTATATGTATCCATATTACGAGGCAGACATTAAGGCAGGAAAGATTACAAGAGAGTTTGCACAGGAGCTTATGGATAATATCTGGATTAAGCTTAACGACCTTAATAAGGTAAGAGATGCAGCAAGTGCAGAAGGTTTTGCAGGTTACGGCCTTTTTCAGAACCTTATAGCCGGAGGCCAGAATGCCATGGGCATGGATGTTACCAATGATTTGTCATTTATGTGCCTTGAAGCTACGCTTCATGTAAGACTTCCACAGCCGTCACTTTCAGTTCGTATCTGGAATGGAACTCCTGATGATTTTATACTTAAAGCGGCAGAGGTTACCAGAGAGGGTATGGGTGTTCCTGCATATTATAATGATGAGGTTATTATTCCGGCACTTATCAATCGTGGTCTTACGATGGAGGAAGCAAGGGAATATAACATTATCGGATGCGTAGAGCCTCAGACACCTGGTAAGACAGAAGGCTGGCATGATGCAGCGTTCTTTAATATGTGCCGTGTTCTTGAGATTACACTCATGAATGGTAAATCTAACGGAGTACAGATTGGACCAAAGACCGGGGATGTCCTTAAGATGACAAGCTTTGAAGAGCTTTTTGAAGCTTATAAAAAGCAGATGGAGTACATGATAAGCCTGCTTGTTAATGCGGACAACGCGGTTGACATGGCTCACATGACAAGATGCCCTCTTCCTTACGAGTCGTCAATGGTTGATGACTGCATTGCCAAAGGTAAGAGCGTTCAGGAGGGCGGTGCGGTTTATAATTTCACCGGACCGCAGGGCTTTGGTATTGCCAACGTGGCAGATTCGCTTTATGCAATCAAGAAGCTTGTATTTGATGAGAAGAAGGTTACCATGGCAGAATACATGGAGGCAGTAAGGGATAATTTCGGTAAAGGTATTGCTGTCAGTGAGGCACAGGCAGTTACGACTAATGTTGTAAAGGAGCTTGCGTTGAAGGGCGAGAAGATTACAGAGGAGCAGATTGCGAAGATTTTTGTAATGGCGCTTAACGGCAACGTAAGTGATGCTAAGAAAAAGCGTTACGATGAACTCCTTGCCATGATTGATGCACTTCCTAAGTATGGCAATGACATAGAGGAAGCAGATATTTTTGCACGAGAAGTTGCTTATACATATACAAGACCTCTTGAAAAATACCGTAATCCAAGGGGCGGCATGTTCCAGGCAGGACTTTATCCGGTATCTGCCAATGTACCGCTTGGTAAGCAGACAGGCGCAACACCTGACGGAAGACTTGCCGGTACACCGATTGCGGACGGAGTAGGTCCTGTTTCGGGAAGAGATACCAAGGGACCGACAGCTACGGCTAATTCAGTTGCAAGACTTGATCATTTTATTGCATCTAACGGAACTTTATTTAACCAGAAGTTCCATCCGTCAGCCCTTAAGGGACAGAGCGGACTTATTAATTTTGCCGCGCTTGTACGCGGGTATTTTGACAGGAAGGGTATGCATGCGCAGTATAATGTAGTAAGTCGTGAGACACTTCTTGATGCGCAGAAGAATCCTGAAAAGTATAAGAACCTTGTCGTAAGAGTTGCAGGCTACAGTGCATTATTTACCACGCTTTCACGTTCACTGCAGGATGATATAATCAATCGTACAGAGCAGGGCTTCTAAGGAGGCAGGCATGGAAGATTACGGCAAAGTTAAGGGACGGATTTTTGATATTCAGAGATATTCGGTTCATGACGGACCGGGCATACGCACGATAGTATTTTTAAAGGGCTGCGTGCTCAGGTGCAGGTGGTGCTGTAATCCTGAATCACAGGAATATCAGATACAGAACATGACAATCGGCGGGAAAACAAGGATTGTCGGTGAAGATATTATGGTGGACGAGGTAATGAAAGAAATTCTTAAGGATATAAATTATTACCATCGTTCAGGTGGAGGAGTTACTCTTTCCGGAGGAGAATGCCTCTGTCAGCCGGATTTTGCAAGGGCAATCCTTGCTTCGTGTAAGGAATATGGTCTTAATACGGCTGTAGAATCCACGGCATGTGCGCCGTTTGAGACAATTGAGAAGATACTTCCGTATCTTGATTTGTATCTTATGGACATAAAGCACATGGATTCCATAAAACACAGAGAATTTACAGGAAAGGGCAATGAACTCATTCTTGAAAATGCAAGGAAGCTTGCCGTTTCGGCAAAGAAGCTTATTATAAGGGTGCCGGTTATTCCGACATTTAATAATACACCGGAGGAAATACGTGCGATTGCAGAATTTGCAGCCGGGCTTCCTAATGTGGAGGAGCTTCACCTTTTGCCATATCATCGCCTTGGGCAGGATAAGTATGAAGGACTTGTAAGAGAGTATACTTTAAAGCATATTGAGCCTATGACTGATGAATATATGGAAAGACTTATTGAGGCGGCAAAGCCTTCGGGCTTAAAATGCCAGATAGGTGGTTGAGGAAAGAAATATGGATTTTACAAAATTACTATCTAATGAAGACAAGGTAAGAATCATCCAGGAACTTGTTCCCGGTAAGCAGATTACCCTTGCACATATTATCGCTAATCCGGATAAAATCCTTTTTAGAAAGCTGGGACTTGACCCGAAGCTTGATTATTCCGGAGGGGCAATAGGCATTCTTACCATAAGCCCGAGCGAGACTGCTGTAATAGCAGCAGACATAGCCATGAAGGCTTCAGATGTGGAACTCGGATTTGTGGACAGATTCAGTGGAACGCTGATTATTACAGGTACGATTTCAGCAGTGGAAGCATCACTTAGGGCTATTCTTGATTATACCAGAGAAACACTCGGATTCACCGTTTGCGAACTGACAAGAACATAATACGTAACAATTAAGCCTTGACCTGATAAACAGGATGATTATTCCTGCATGGCTAAGCTGTTACCATAATACGATATAGCAGTTGCTGCAATGCGGTATGCGTAAAAGATGGAGACCTATATGAAAAAAATAATTTTAATGGGCAGAAGCGAATGCGGCAAAACAACACTTATTCAGGCACTTCGCGGAGAAAAGATAAGATATCATAAAACACAGTACATTAATAATTATGACATTATCATCGATACTCCCGGAGAATATGCGGAGAATGCCTCGCTTGGAAGGGCACTGGCTCTTTACAGCTATGAGGCGGATGTTGTTGGATTACTTGCGGGAGCACATGAGAATTATACATTATATCCACCCTGCATTACCTCACAGTGCAACAGAGAGGTGATTGGCATAGTGACGCAGATAGACAGGAAGGATGCAAATCCTGACCTTGCGGAAAGCTGGCTTAGAAATGCAGGCTGTACAACCGTTTACCGGGTAAGCTCATATACAGGTGAGGGTATAAGTCAGATTTTGGAGCATTTAAGGGAACCCCAGGATGTGCTTCCATGGGAAGCAAAATAACAGTATTGACCAAAGTGACGTTCAATGGTAAAATACCATTAGAGCCATAAAACAACAAAATACCACAATAACAGGAGGAAACAAACATGGTATCAGAATATGAAATCAAAAAACAAATTTGTGAGATTGGTAAAAGAATTTACGACAGAAACATGGTTGCTGCAAATGACGGTAACATTTCTGTAAAGCTTAATGACAATGAGTTCCTTTGCACACCTACAGGAGTAAGTAAGGGCTTTATGACACCTGACTATATCTGTAAGGTAGATGCAGAAGGTAATGTACTTCAGGCTAACGGCAACTTTAAGCCTTCATCAGAGATTAAGATGCATATGAGAGTTTATAAGTTAAGACCTGACGTTGGTTCAGTTGTACATGCTCATCCTACATTTGCTACAGCATTTGCTATTGCAGGTATTCCGCTTACAGCACCTATCATGCCTGAAGCAGTTATCGCTCTTGGCTGTGTTCCGATTGCTAAGTACGGCACACCTTCAACAAGCGAGATTCCGGATGCAGTAGAAGAATGGCTTCCATACTATGATGCAGTTTTACTTGAGAATCATGGTGCATTATCATACAGTGTAGATTTACTTTCTGCTTATCATAAGATGGAATCACTTGAGTTCTATGCAGAGCTTCTTTACAAGGCAAGAGCACTTGGCGGTCCTAAGGAGCTTAGCGAGGAGCAGGTTCAGAGATTATATGAGATTAGAAGACAGTTCGGTTTACCGGGCAAGCATCCGGCAAATATTTGCCCTGCAAAGGCAGCAGGTCAGCCAAGCTGTCATACATGCGGCGGTTCATGCACATGCGGTAACTCTTCTTCAGAGTCAGATGCTTTAGTTGCAGAGATTACAAAGAAGGTTATGGAGCAGTTACACTTAAAGTAAGATTTTAAGAGGTGCGTAATGGAGACAGATAAGTTAGAACGGATTGTTGCACAGGTTATTGAGCATGTGCATAATGGCGCGATGACACCAAAAGAAGCACCTTTGCAGCAGATAAAGAGTATTTCGCTTGCGGCTGCCAAAGCTCTTATCGGACTTGTTGAGGAAGAAGCCAGGAGAATGGGAGTTAATGCGGTAATCGCGGTAAGTAATGCGGGAGCTAATCCCGTGGCGGTACACTGCATGGACGATTCATACATAGCAAGCTTTGATGTGGCTTTCCAGAAGGCATATACGGTTGTGGCACTTAAGATGTCAACCATGACACTTAAGGGCTTAAGCCAGCCTGGCAAAGCATTGTACGGAATACAGCATACCAATCAGGGTCGCATTGTGATATTCGGAGGCGGTGAACCGCTTGAACTTAACGGTGCAGTGATTGGGGGCCTCGGGGTCAGCGGTGGTTCTGAAGAACAGGATGCAGCGCTGGCAGCCTATGGCAAAAGTAAGTTAAAGGAGGTTATCGCGTGGCTATAAATGAGGCAGAGGTAAGTGCCATTGTTAAGGCCGTCATGCAGAAAATCGGCACGGCAAATGAGACGGCAAAGACTTCCGGACAGCTTGGTATTTTTGAAGATATGAATGATGCCATTGCTGCTGCCAAGGAAGCACAGCAGGTAATTAAAAAGATGCCTATGGATTTCAGGGAGAAGATTATTACGGTAATCAGAAGAAAGACTAAGGAAAATGCTGAAATCCTTGCCAAAATGGCAGTTGAAGAAACAGGCATGGGCAATGTGGGCGACAAGATTTTAAAGCATCATCTTGTGGCTGAGAAGACACCGGGTACTGAAGATATAACAACTACAGCCTGGTCAGGCGACAGAGGTCTTACACTTATTGAGATGGGACCTTTCGGAGTAATCGGTGCGATTACTCCATGTACTAATCCAAGTGAGACAATTATCTGTAATACAATAGGAATGCTTGCAGGCGGTAATACGGTAGTGTTTAACCCGCATCCGGCAGCAATTAAGACTTCAAATTATGCAGTTAACATGATTAACGAGGCATCAAAAGAGGTTGGCGGACCGGTTAACATTGCATGCTCCATGGTAAAGCCTACTATGGAGACAAGTAAAATAATGCTTGCACACAAGGATATTCCGCTTATTGCGGCAACGGGCGGACCGGGCGTTGTAACGACAGTTCTTTCTTCAGGAAAGAGAGGTATCGGTGCGGGCGCAGGTAATCCTCCTGCAGTTGTTGATGAGACGGCAGATATTGCCAAGGCAGCACTTGATATAGTTAACGGATGTACGTTTGATAATAATCTTCCATGTATCGCAGAGAAGGAAGTTGTAGCAGTAGATAAGATTGCTGATGAACTTATTTATCACATGATTGAGAATGGCTGTTACATGGCTCCTAAGGATGTTATTGATAAGCTTGTAGCTACAGTACTTACTCCAAAGGGACTTAACCGTAAGTGTGTCGGCAGGGATGCAAAGACATTGCTTAAGATGGTTGGTGTTGAGAATGTTCCTGAAAATACAAGATGTATTATTTTTGAAGGTCCGAAGGAACATCCGCTTATCAAAGAAGAGTTAATGATGCCGATTCTTGGTGTTGTCAGAGCTAAGGATATTGATGATGCAATTGAAAAGGCTGTATGGCTTGAGCATGGCAATCGTCATTCAGCTCATATCCATTCCAAGAATGTTGATAATATTACAAAGTATGCCAAGGCAATTGACACGGCCATTCTTGTTAAGAATGCGCCTTCATATGCAGCAATCGGTTTTGGCGGTGAAGGCTATTGTACTTTTACAATTGCAAGCCGTACAGGTGAAGGTCTTACTTCAGCAAGCACTTTCACAAAGAGAAGACGCTGCGTAATGTCAGACAGTCTTTGCATAAGGTAAGGAGGATAAGAAAGTGGCAGTAAATCAGACAGATATAGAAGCAATTGTTAAACAGGTGCTTAAAGGAATGACAGGACAGGTTACGCAGTCAGCAATAACAGCAGCAACGGCTGCTGCTACGGCGGCAACAGCAGCAGCCGTGTCATCACAGGGAACAGCGATTCCTAAGACCGCAAAGGTAGCAATGCTTACACAGTTAGAGAAAATGGAAATCAAAGAATTTCCTATGCCTGAGGTTGGAGACGGCGATATCTTAGTTAAGGTTGAAGGCTGTGGTGTGTGTGGTACGGATGCACATGAATTTAAGAGAGACCCATTCAGCCTTATTCCAGTGGCTCTTGGACATGAAGGAACAGGCGAAATCGTTAAGATGGGTAAGAATGTTAAGAAGGACAGCGCAGGCAAGGACTTAAAGATTGGCGACAAGGTTGTTACGTGTATGATTTTTAAGGATAATCCTGACATCACAATGTATGACCTTAATAAGCAGAATGTCGGCGGCGCAGATGTATACGGACTTCTTCCTGATGATGACGTTCATCTTAACGGATGGTTTTCAGACTACATACTTATACGTGAAGGCTCAACAGTATTTAACGTAAGTGATCTTGATCTTGATTCAAGAATCCTTATTGAGCCGTGTGCAGTTTTGATTCATGCAGTAGAAAGAGCTAAGACAACAGGAATCCTTCGTTTTAACAGCAGAGTTGTTGTACAGGGATGTGGACCTATCGGACTTATCTGTATTGCAGTTTTACGTACAATGGGTATTGAGAATATTACAGCGGTTGACGGCGAGCAGAAGAGACTTGATTTTGCATTAAGAATGGGTGCAACAAAGACAGTTAACTTTAAGGATCATAAGGGTATCGAGGCACTTGCAGAGGCAGTTAAGGACAGCTTTGGCGGTTATTTTGCAGACTTTGCTTTCCAGTGTACAGGCTCACCTGTTGCACATTCCAACATTTATAAGTTCATAAGAAACGGTGGCGGTCTTTGCGAGCTTGGTTTCTTTATCAATGGCGGAGATGCAACAATCAACCCTCATTTTGATATCTGTTCTAAGGAAATTACAACAGTTGGTTCATGGGTATACACATTAAGAGACTATGCAACAACATTTGATTTCTTAAAGAGAGCAAAGGGTATCGGACTTCCGATTAGCGAGCTTATTACACATAAGTTCCCGCTCGAGGAGATTAATGAAGCATTCATTACAAATCTTAAGATGGAAGGCTTAAAGATAGCGGTTGTTAACAAATAATTAAGGAGAGGCATTTATGGCAAAGGCAGTAGGTATTATTGAAGTGTACGGTCTTGTAGCAGCTTTTGTTGCAGGAGATGCGGGATGTAAGGCAGCCAATGTAACAATGGAGCCGTTCGACCGCAATAAGCCGGCTAACGCTGATAAATTAGCGGTGCCCCTTATAGTAACCGTAAAATTCAGAGGTAGTGTTGAAGATGTTAAGATGGCTATAAAGGCTGCAAGAGAGGCAGCCATGGAGATTTCAGGAGTAGTTACAGAGCATATCATTTCAGGTCCGGAAGAGGGCGCTGATAAGATGCTTCATCTTAACGGATTAGATAAATCATAAATCAGGAGGAAATTAAAATGGCTCAGGAAGCATTAGGAATGGTAGAAACAAGAGGTTTAGTAGCAGCAATCGAGGCAGCAGATGCAATGGTTAAGGCAGCAGAGGTTGAATTAGTAGGTACAGAGAAGATTGGTTCAGGTCTCGTAAGTGTTATGGTAAGAGGAGATGTTGGCGCAGTTAAGGCAGCTACAGAGGTAGGTGCAAGTGCAGCATCTAAGCTTGGTGAGTTAGTAGCAGTACATGTAATTCCTAGACCACACACAGATGTTGAGAAGATTCTCCCTTCCATTAAATAAGGAGTCTTAACGATTAGATTAGAACGGAGTGGGAACGCCACATGAAATCTTTAGGTTTTTTTGAAATACCAAGTGTTGCAGCGGCGGTCAATGCACTTGATACCATGTGTAAGGCAGCTGATGTGCAATTTGTTACTTGGGAAAGAAAATTAGGCGGAAGACTTGTAACCATCATTGTTGAGGGTGAAGTATCCGCAGTAAAGGCTGCCATTGAGGCAGCAAAAGAGACGGCAATATTACCTGTAGCAGCATCAGCGGTAATCGCCAACCCACATGAAGAGACAATTAAGATGGTAGAGCTTAGTGCATCACGAATGTCTAAATAATCAGAGCAGACATATTTGCCAGAGAGGCTTTGCGGCGCTGATTATAATTAAAACAATTTTAAAAGTTTAAGGAGGATAAATTTATGATACAGCAGGCATTAGGAATGGTAGAAACAAGAGGTTTGGTAGCAGCAATTGAAGCAGCAGATGCAATGTTAAAGGCAGCTAACGTAGAGTTAGTAGGCACAGAGAAGATTGGTTCAGGTCTTGTAAGTGTTATGGTAAGAGGAGACGTTGGTGCAGTTAAGGCAGCTGTAGAGTCAGGTTCTTCAGCAGCAAGCAAGCTCGGTGAGCTCGTAGCTACACACGTAATTCCAAGACCTCATACAGATGTTGAGAAAATTCTTCCTGTTCTTAAATAAGACAAATATGATTTTGGGCCTTGCATGCCGCAGTCTTTGCGGTGTGCAGGGTTACTAAACCCTAAGAGAGCAGGTGAATCAGTTGGAAGAAAAGACAGTTGAATATATCGCCCGCCTTGTTATGGAGGCGATTAATGATAAACAGGAGAATGGTTATAAGGTTCCTGTTGGTGTTTCAGCAAGGCATGTGCATTTAACACAGGAGCATATAGACATTCTTTTTGGCAAGGGTTATGAACTTACCAAGAAAAAAGATCTTATGGGTGGACAGTTTGCATCCAACGAACAGGTAACGATAGTAGGAACAAAGCTTCGTGCGATTGAAAATGTACGTATTCTTGGACCTGTAAGAAAGGCTTCACAGGTTGAAATTTCACAGACAGATGCAGTTAAGCTTGGTGTGGCAGCTCCTATTCGTGAATCGGGCAATATCAAGGACTCAGCACCTGTCGCAGTTGTCGGACCAAAAGGAGCTGTTTATCTTAAAGAAGGCTGTATAATTGCCAAGAGGCACATCCATATGGCACCTAAGGATGCCATGGCAGCAGGTGTTAAGGATGGCGACACAGTTTCAGTCAAATTTAACAATGACAGAGGCAGTATCTTTAATAATGTACAGATTCGTGTAGACGAAAGTTTTACACTTGAGATGCATATAGATACAGACGAGGCAAATGCTTCGAAGATTAAAACCGGTGATATCGGCATTATTGTCTAGAACGGAAGGCTAAAGATATGATAGTAGGAAAAGTTGTCGGCAGTATTGTTGCCACACGTAAAAATGAGAATCTTATAGGTAATAAGTTCATGATAATTGAGCCTTATGAGAACATGAAGGGCTTGACCAACCGTATTGTTGCAATTGACAATGTTGGTGCAGGTATTGGTGAAATTGTGCTTGTAGCGCAGGGCAGTGCAGCCAGAATAGGCTCCGGTCAGGCGGATGCACCGATTGATGCAGCTATTGTCGGCATTGTAGATGATAGCATCGGATTAGAATAAGAGACCGCATTAGGAGGCAAGTAATGAGGTTAGAAGAATTAAGTGCGATTATGCGTGAAAACGGTATTGTCGGAGCAGGTGGTGCCGGATTCCCGTCATATGCAAAATTAAACATGAAAGCGGATACAATCATTCTTAACTGTGCAGAGTGTGAACCGCTTCTGCGTCTCCACAGACAGCTTCTTGCAGAAAAGTCATATGAGATTATGACAGCTCTTACGGAGGTTGCCGAGGCTGTAGAAGCAGAGCAGATTATTATTGCAGTTAAGGAGCATTACACCGCAGCAATCGAATCAGTAAAGGCAAATATGTCATCATTTCCTAAGGTGAAGATTGGTCTTCTCGAGGATATTTATCCTTCAGGTGATGAGATTGTGACTATATATGAAACTACAAAGAGAGTAGTGGCTCCTGGACAGCTTCCTATTTCTGTAGGAGTTATTGTATATAATGTAGAGACCATGTATAACCTTTACATGGCTATTGTTAATAAAAAGCCGGTTACACATAAGTATATTACGGTTGCCGGAGAAGTTAAAAATCCGGGTACATTTTTAGTACCGCTTGGCATGACCTTTGATGAGGTTGTGGCGCTTACAGGCGGACCTGTTATTGACAGGTATGTTTACATAAGCGGTGGCCCGATGACAGGAAGAATAGGTACAGGCACAGAGCTTGTAACCAAGACATCCAATGCAATTCTGGTTTTACCGGAGAATAACTATGTTGTAAAAAAGAAGAAGACACCGGTTTCACTCAGTATGAAGCAGGCAGCTTCAGTATGTTGCCAGTGTCAGATGTGTACAGACCTTTGTCCGCGTCATCTTCTTGGATATCCTATCGAGCCGCATAAATTTATGCGTGGTGCAACTACCGGTCAGATTGGAGATGTAGCTCCTTATCTTAACACACAGTTCTGTTCACAGTGTGGTGTATGTGAAATGTATGCCTGCGGACAGGGTCTTAACCCTAGAACATTACTTGGTGAGTTCAAGCGAGAGATGGCTAAGCAGGGATTAAGACCTGCTCCGGAAGATATCGTATTTAAGGATGTTAATCCGGACAGAAATTACAGATGCGTACCAATGCCAAGACTTAGGGCAAGACTTGGTCTTCAGGTATATGATAAGCCGGCTCCAATGTCACCACAGGAGATAAAGGTTAAGCGTGTCAAGATTGCCATGTCACAGCATATCGGAGCACCGGCTGCTCCTTCGGTAAAGGTTGGCGACAAGGTAGATGAAGGTCAGATAATCGGTATTGCAGACACAAGTAAATTAGGCGTTAACATTCACTCGTCCGTAACAGGAACCGTAATCGATGTAAACGACAAGTTTGTAATGATAGAGACGATGTAAAGAAAGGAAACAAGATATGAGTAAAGCAATCGGAATGGTAGAATACAGAACCGTTTCAACCGGTATTAAGGCTGCGGATATGATGATAAAGACAGCAGCGGTAAGCGTAGTGGAAGCTCAGGTTGTGTGTCCCGGTAAGTACATCGTGCTTATAACCGGTGACCTTAGTGCAGTTAAAGCTTCCGTAGATGCTTCAAAGACAATGTGTGGAGAGTCACTTGTTGACAGCTTCGTGCTTGGTAATCCGCATGAGTCAATTTTCCAGGCAATTTATGGCGGCGCAAGAGTAGAGGATGCCAAGGCACTTGGCGTACTTGAGACATTTTCAGCAGCAGCCATTATCGTTGCAGCTGATGTTGCAGCCAAGACATCTGAGGTTGAGCTTATTGAGCTTAGAATTGCCCGCGGTATGAGTGGTAAGTCATATATGTTGCTTACAGGCGAAATCGCAGCAGTTCAGGCAGCAATCGACCATGCAAAGGCAGAGGTTGGCGAGACAGGAATGTTCCTTGACTCTACGGTTATTGCAAATCCTGATAAGAGTCTTTGGGATAGTATTCTTTAAAAGCAATAAGTATTAATTATGTCGCCTGTGGCTTAAAACTGATTGCCACAGGCGATTATTTTAAAGTGGAGGAACCAATGCTTGCAATTGAACGCAGAAATGCAATTTTAACTAAGCTTCAGGAAGACAAAAAGGTCGTGGTAAGTGATTTAAGCATCCTTTTTGGTGTTACGGAAGAAACAATAAGGCGTGACCTTGAAAAACTTGAAAATGAAGGCCTTGCCAAGAAAACATATGGCGGTGCGGTGATTAATGAAAGTCTTAATATTGATGTACCTTATATTGTACGAAAAAAGTCAAATGTTGCGGCGAAGCAGTATATTGCCGATATAATCGGTGGTATGATACAGGATGGAGACCATATAATACTGGATGGAAGTTCAACGGCTCTATTTGTGTCAAAACGGATTAAGGATAAGAAAAATATTACGGTTATAACCAATTCTGTGGAGATTCTTCTTGAACTTTCGGACCGTAAGGATTGGAATATATTAAGCACCGGAGGAAGTCTTAAGGAAGGTGGACTTTCACTTGTGGGATATCAGGCAGAACGTATGATAAGCCAGTTTCATGTGGACTGTGCGGTATTTTCGGGGAAGGGTGTTGATCTTGTAAATGGAGTAACTGATTCCAATGAAAGTGATGCTCAGATAAAGAAGCTTATTCTTAAAGCTGCCAAAAAGCGGATTCTGGCAGTGGATTCATCAAAGTTTGATAAAACTTCGTTTACTAAAATATGTGAGCTTTCTGAGATAGATATGATAGTGACTTGTAAATGGAGTAACTGATTCCAATGAAAGTGATGCTCAGATAAAGAAGCTTATTCTTAAAGCTGCCAAAAAGCGGATTCTGGCAGTGGATTCATCAAAGTTTGATAAAACTTCGTTTACTAAAATATGTGAGCTTTCTGAGATAGATATGATAGTGACAGAAAAAAAACTTAATGAAGAATGGGAAAATAAGTTTCTGGAAGCAGGCGTTGAGGTCATGTGGAAGATATAAATGAATATATGAATCGGGTAAAAACAATCTGCCGTCAGATATTAAAATACAGAAGGAGAGGGTATG
>CAZBHM010000042.1:0-15297 GCA_964491975.1 uncultured Lachnospiraceae bacterium
TTCTGGAATTTAAGGTACATTCACCCAAGAAGGAAGCAACACTTGAGGACACCGTAGCGGCAGCATTGTCGCAGATAGAAGAAAAGAAGTATGCCGCATCACTTATGGAGAAGGGCATACCGGAAGAGAGAATCAGAAAATACGGCTTTGCGTTTGAAGGGAAGACGGTGTTAATTGGGTAAAAACCATCATTAATATGCTTGGGAAATATGAAGCAGGATAAGAGCTCTGGCATTTCTGCCGGGTCCTTATCCTGCTTTTGGTTTAAATATGCTCTGCGATAATATCACGAATCTCAGATATTCTGCCGTTTGGCATGTGATTTTTCTCAAGTACAAGTACAAGCTTATTGCCTTTATAGAGAAGCAGAAATTCTCTGGTTTCAAAAAGTTTGTCAAAATCGCTCCAGTGATAAAGATGATTTATATCAACCTCGGCGCGTTCGGTAAGAATACCATTATCCATAATGGTAAACTGCGTGCTTGCTTCATCTGCCTTACTTCTGAATTTAAGATGTTTTTTTATCTTAAAATAGAAAGCGGTAACAGTTATAAGTGGATAAAGCATGAGTACGATATATACCGGTGCAAAATAAATAACATTACTCGTCAAAAGAAAATATATACCGAGTATCACCGGGAGAAGCATGGCGATAAGCCGTACCTTATTGTGGATAAATCGGTTCCACATGCAAAGCTTTGTGTATGATTTGCCGCCTGGTTTAAATGGAGCGGTATAGGTTATTGGTTTCATATATATCTCCTTTAGAAATCTATTCCGGTTTAGTTATTATTATCTGTCCATTTTCAAAGTGCATTTTAACTTTATTTGCATCAAGTGAAAGTGTATCAAGTATTTCTCTGGGAATCTGGATTCGTCCCGCTCTGTCAACGATAGCAAACTCATCCTGGGTTTCATCCTGATTCTGCCAGTCAAGCTTCTGGTTGGAAAGGTCTATAACGTATTGCTCTTTAAGTGTACGTTCACTGCTTATTTTACCGTCACGTATCGAGACAACACGGGGCATTTTTCTTGAAAGGTCAACGTCATGGGTTACAATTACGATGGTAACACCGGTTTCGCGGTTGATGCTTCTGAACATGTCAAGGATGTAGTCGGCTGTCTTGCGGTCTACAGAACCGGTAGGTTCGTCAGCAAGAAGAAGCTTTGGGTCATTGGCAAGTGCAATGGCAATGGCGATACGTTGCTGCTCACCGCCTGAAAGCTGGTGCAGTTTGTTATGTTTGCGGTGCGACATGCCTACAAGGTCAAGAAGCTCCAGAGTACGCTCACGTTTTGCCTTCTGGCTGCTTAGCAGCATCGGTGTCATGATGTTCTCATAAGCAGTCAGGTATGGAAGTAGGTTTCTTGCATTATTCTGCCATACAAAGCCGACGGTAGAGCGTTTGTAGTCAACAAGCTCTCTGTCACTAAGTTTAAACAGGTTCTTGCCGTCTACAAAAAGCTTGCCTGCGCTCGGGCGGTCAAGACCGCCGAGCATATTAAGAAAGGTGGATTTACCGGAACCGCTTGTACCGATAATGGCAACAAGCTCCCCCTTATTAACAGTAAGGTCAAGTCCCTGTAATGCAAGCACCTCCAAATCCTTTGTTTTATAAATTTTTACAAGATTGTCAGCAAGTATCATGGGTTTTTCTTCTGTATTATTAACATTCTGTGCATCGTTATTCATTAACAATTTCACCATCCTCTATATGGAATATGTAATCTGCGGCACTCATAAGCATGGTATCATGTGTTGTCATGATGATTGTAATCTGCTCTCTTGCAACAAGCTCTTTAAAAATTTTCATAACTAAGAGAGCTGTGTTGGTATCGAGCTCTGCGGTAGGCTCATCAGCAAAGATGGCGGTAGGCTTGTGTGCAATGGCTCTTGCGATGGCAACTCGCTGTTGCTCGCCGCCTGACATTTCATGTGGCATATGGTCCATTCTGTTACCGAGACCTACAAGCTTAAGGCATTCGGCAACGCGTGCTTTTTTGTCACCCTTATAGCCTGCAAGACGGAGTGAAAATTCTACATTTTCATAAGCCGTCATATTAGGAATAAGTGAAACTGACTGAAAAATAAAACCGATTTTGCTGCGGCGGAGCCTGTCACGCTGTCTGTCGCTAAGCTTTGTTATGTCTGTACCATCAAACAAAATAGTGCCGTTGGTAGGTCTGTCAAGTGAGCCAAGGATATTCATAAGTGTTGTTTTTCCAGAGCCGGAACGTCCTCTTAAGATGCTTAGGGAGTTAGCCGGAACATTGATGGATATATCCTTAAGTGCATGGAAGTCTTTGCCACCGGCAATTGGAAAAAATCTGTTTACTTTATTGGTTTCTATTATAAATTCGCCCATTACGGATAATCCTCCTTAATCTTCGCCAAGCTTAAGAGCCTGTGTAATCTTCATGCTGAATACAATTTTTGTAAGGATTGCCATACAGAATACGAAAGCGATTCCGATAATTGCAAAAAGTCTTACCATGTCGCTGGTGTCAGTAATGAGCTCAAGCGGAAGCACCTGGGCACCGGTGGAGTATGCAACCTGAATAAGCGGTACAAAAAGTCTGGTAACCAGAACGCCGATTATGCAGCCTAAACCGATTGATAAAACGCCGGAGAAAATCTGCTCGTTAACAAGCATGTGAATAATTTCAGCACGGCTCATACCCATCGCACGGAGAACACCGAAGAGGAGTTCACGCGATTTGATTGATAAAATCCAGTAAATAAGAAAGCCTATTACGTAAAGCGCAATTATTACTATAAAGCTCATGGTAAGAATACCATTAGTACCCTGAAAGAGCGTTTCCTTGTGGATGGACACAAGTTCTGAAGATAAATCAGTAAAGCTTTGGTATTTTATGTTATTTTCTTCTGCAAAATCATAAATGAAGTCAGAGCTTACACCGTCCTTAAGCTTAATCCATATCTCGTAAGGAGTAATGTCCCACATGGCAAGAGAGGTTGCATAATTGTATACAATTAAGAAGTTCTGCTTTGTAGTGGCGGTACCATCGGCATTCATGGTAATTGTGGTGGGAGCGTAGCCCGGCCAGTAATCAAAAAAGCCGACTATGGTTGCAGCCAGTGTGGAGCTGCCATATGTAAGGTTAATTGTATCTCCAAGCTTAAATCCGTATACATTCTTAAAATTCTCTGAAACAAGAATACCATTAGAGGTTTTGGAGAGAACGTTAAGGTAATTATTAATATGTGTTACAAGAAGTCCGTCCTTCATTTCTACTGTATTGCCAAAATCCTTTGTATTGATTGCCATGGCATCGACGTTTTGTCTGGTACCGTCCTGACCAAGTTTTAAAGTAAAGGATTTGCGAAGAACTTTGGCATATGAAGCTATCTCGGGGAGGGCATCATAGCGGCTGATGTCAGGCTCATAATATTCATGTTTAAGCTCAGGCTCTTCTTCAAGAAGAGAAGAATTATCCTGCCATACCTCTTTGATTATAAGGTCTGCACCTATCGAGTAGGCGGTATTGTTTTCAGCGTTGCTAAGAATCGTTCTTGCTACTGTTGCAAAGAAAATACCAAGTGAAACGGTAAAAATCATAAACGCCATTATAAAGTGCTGCTTACTTCCTGTTCTGATAATCTGAAGCAGTGAGGTGTAGTTAGCAGGCCTCCAGAATTTCTTTCCGGCAAAAAAGATAAGCTTAACAATTAGCGGCTGTATACGCAGGCAGAAAAGTCCAAGTCCTAATATAAATAATGAGGAGCTTAAGAATAAAAGCGGGTCAAGTGAGTCGCCCATGAGTACCCGAAGGTATAAATCATCACGCTGTTTGTTAAAGGTATAATATCCGTATAAGGATATTGCAAGCATTATTATATCCAAAAAGAACTTCTGCCATATTGGGGCAGGCCGTCTTGTACGCTTACGCTTAGCATCAACAATCGAGAGCTTACTGTGCTTAACGGCAGGTAAAACGGTCATTATTATTGATATTAGTGCAGCTGCAAGTACATAAATAATAACCTCAGTGTTTCTAAGGTCTATATCAAGAGGCGTACGCTGTACAAACTCAAGAAAGGCATTAGCTGAACCAAGGGCCTGGCACAGGAAGCTTCCAAGTGGGATGCCGCCTGCCATGCCGAGTAGGGCCAGTAATGATGACTGCAGAAGATAAAGCATAAAAATCTGCATACGGCTGGCACCACGGCTCTTTAACTGTGAAATTTCGTTTTCCTCAAGCTGGATAAGCTGTGTGGAAATCATGAAAAGAAATGCACAAAGAAGCGCAAGTACCGGAGCTTCAAGTATAATAAGTGTTGCTGAAATCTTTGTTTTTGTGATTGCAAAGTTTTCAAGGATTGTATTATGATCCGTGGTTTCAAATTTGACGGTTGCGCTTGCCACATTAGGATATGCATCTATAAAGTAATTAGTGCTGTCAATAATCTTTTGTGACATGTCCGGTGTAAACTTGGTGTAATCCATCTGTACATACCAGATGGCATTTAAAAAGTAGTCAGAATATACGCCGCCTTCCATGGGGCTTATAAAATAGTTGAAAAATAAATCCGGGTCAATCATACAAGCATTACTGTACTGGCTTGGTGATTTTACCCAATAGGGGTCAGTGTCGTCAGTATTTTTATATACGCCGACAATATCGACCTTGATATTGTTACCCTCAGCATCGTCGAGCTGCGTAAATTCAAGGGTATCTCCAACCATCAGGTTCATTTTAACCAAAGCAGCCTCACTGACAACGGCTTCAAAATGACCTTCTCTGGTAAGCTCCTTACTGAAAGGGCGACCGGTTATGATTTCGCTATGGCTCTCAAAATCGGTAATTGAAGCTATCTGCAAGGATAAAGAGTCCGGCTTTATTGTAACGATTTCAGGAACGGCATTACTTGCAGAAATGAAATAGTTGCTTACAATTATTTTCTCCGGAATACCGGTTGAATTTAAAAGGTTATTAACCATATCCTTTGTTGTCCAGAAATCATCGGTAGGGGTCAGCTTTTTAACAGAATAATTAAATGTGTACATAGCCGGATGCGTATTCTTGTCAGCAACTACCTTGGTAAATTCATCGGTGAGCATACGTTTAAGGGAAGCATCCTTGTACATTGCGTGGCTGGAAGCTATGGCAATTAACAGGATATTACCGATTAATAAGCTTAGAACCAGGCCTTTTTTATGCATAAGCTTTTGAAACATAAATCGTAGCATAAGATTTGTTCCGCCTTTCTTTGTGTTAATTAGTTAAGAATCCGGTCACCTTCTGAAACACCGCCCATAATCCAGGCTTTTTCAGTGTTTTTGTGTACAATCTTAACATTGGTTTCATATGTGGAACCATCTTCAAGATATAAGGTTATCTTGTTTGAAGGGTTACGTATACCACCGAGTGTTGAAATAGGAAGAATAAGAGAGTTCCTGGTTATTATTCTGTCGATGGATACACGTATATTGGAATTTCGTCCGGTTAATTCTCTGTAGGAATAATTAGTTAAATCTGGAATGTCTGAATAATCAAATTTTATATTGCATATATTTGATTTTGAATTATATAAAATGTTGCCTGCTGAAACCACGGTTCCGTGCAAAAGGTATTCTTTATTACCGGGCATATATGACAGGACAACCTTATCACCATATTTAAGCTTGTCTGACTCTGCCTTTATGTATAAATCACTGATTGGATAAATCGCAGCCACATAATCATCATTATCTATAATATCACCACTGTTATATGATGTAGGATAGGCTACAAGGAAACCTGTAGTGGGAGCTGCAATTTCAAATTCGATGCTGTCATATAAAAGCATCTCATACGTTGTTTTAAGTTCAGCAATATATTCTTCCTGGAGGGCAGTATATTCCTCACATTCAGTTAAGGCTTCTGAATATTCAGCTTCCAAAAGCTGTTTCTCATAAAATGTGGAAGCCTGGTCGATTTTAGCCTTTTTGTCTTCAATACTTTCAAGCTTTTTGGAAAGAGTGTTGCGATAGGCGGATTGCGCCTTTTCAAAGGCAATGCGTGCTTCCTCACGCTCAAGGGGGTCATTGGTAAGCTTAAGTGTCATTATGGGTGTTCCCTCTTCAACGTAGGTGCTGTTGCCAAGCTGCATTTTTACATTGTATTTTACAAATGAAATAGTGCCGTGCGTATAAGGCTGTGATATTAATTCCTGGCTTCCAAAAGCGAATCTGCCAAATACGGCAACTGTTTCCGTAAAGTCATCGGAAGCTACTGTATATGTATCATAAGTGTTTGCCGGCTGTTCAACAGTAGAATTATTGTCCAAAATACTTGTTAAAAGCATGTCATCTATATTTTTGGCAGAGGCAGAGGTGTTGTTTTGTGTGCCGCAGCCTGCCAAAGATATAATTCCGGTTATAGTAAGTGCTGCTGTTATAAGGCACTTTTTATTAGTTAGGAACATAAATTATATCTCCTTCCTTTAAGCCGTCTGTTACAATCGTATAAATAGTATCGGTAATGCCGGTGGTTATGTATTTTCGTGTGCGGACTCCATCCTCGCTTACAAGGTATACATACGTACCGGTGCTGTCATTGTATAATGCTGTGTTTGGAACGGATAAAGCAGCTTCTATATAGGTTGTATCGACACAGATTAATACATAATCACCGTAATTAAATTCATCCATGGAAGAACCACTGACAAAGAAATTTGCAAATCTGCCCTTGGCACTTACGAGATTTTTGCAGGTTGTGTCGTAAATTGTAGGTACGTGCATAATGTCATAGGACTTGCCATCGTGCAGTGCATAAACATCATATGCATTATAAATATTATATTCAGCAGCGACATCAGCCTGAATGTATTTGGTATCAAGGTCAGCAACGGCAATGACCGTGGCTTGGGAACGTATGGATGAATCGGTTGATATATAAACAACTTCTCCCCTCATTGGTGCATAGAGAAAGTAATCATCATAGGATTCCTTCAAAAGCTCAAGCTCTTCCTCTAAGGATAGGATATCATGGCTGAGATTTTCAGTATTTTGACGGATTCTTGTTTCATAAATAGCTATATCACAGTCTATTACAGCCATATCGCCTGAAGGGTTGGAGCTTTTTATGGCTCCGGACTTAATTTGTGATTTCTTAAGCCGGAGATTTTCAATCTGAACGGTATAGGCAGAATTATCTTTATCAGCTGCCTTCTTTTTTGAATTAATTTTGTTCTCAAGAGCTTCAATCTGAGCATCAATTTTCTCATGATTAAGCTCGGCAAGCAGTGCGCCCTCTTCAACGGTGTCACCAAGCTCATAGTATATTTTGGTGATGCTGCCGTCTATTGTAAATATGTATTCCTCAACATAAGGAACTACTGTTGCCTCATAATATGAAGAGACTAAAAGGTCGTGATATCCGACTGGTACTGAATTAACAGAAACCTCTAGCGGTTCAAGGAGAGAAGGGGTTTCTGCAATTACTGCGGCAGATTGAGTGTTGCCACAACCTGCAGACAGATTTAAGCATAGAAGCAGCGCTGCCATGGAAGCAGCAACGGCTGTTTGTAAAGGTCTTTTCATTGTGTGCCTCCTGTTCTAGTTTTTAATAATGGTCTCGCCATATTCAAGACCGCTTATGATTTCTGTCATTCCGTTGCCATTAATGCCTGTTTCGATGAACTTAATATCACGGATACCATCATCATTGATATAGTACACATAATGGCGGCCGTCCGCAGTAGATAAAATGGCTCCGCTACTGACGGCAAGAGCGCTGTCACGGCTGTCAATCACTAATGAATATGAGGCTCTGGCACCGATTGACAAATCTGAGATTTCCTCGGTAGGATAAATGTACATAAGCTTCTCATTGTCAGGTGCAAATTCAATAACGGCTTCATATGTACCTGTGCCGCCTTTAAGCATCTCAATGGTAATTGTTTCGCCATCGGTAAAAAGGCTTCGGTATTCAGTAGTAGCCTGAAATGTACAGTCTGCGGCATCAGTTACTGTAAACATGGTTTTGCCGGCAATGGAGGTTTTGTCACTATTGTTCATTTCACTGTTAAAATATGTAATGATACCGTCCATCGGGGCATAAATGCTTGAATTTTGTTGCTTTATAAGAAGCGTTTCATACTCTAGCTTTTCAAGATAAAGAGTTTCTTCAAGATAAGCATTGGAGGAAGTGTAGGAGGCTTTGATTTTTTCAATTTCGCTATCGCGGCTGACTGCTGAAAGCATACCGTATTTATAACGGGTATTGACCTTATTAATCTCCAGCGCCATAAGCTCGAGAGACTGATTTAGTCTGCGTTCATTCTCGGCAATTGAAGCTTCAAGCTTTTCGATATCAGCATCAAGTGTACCCATGTCGAGAGTTGCAAGAAGCTGGCCTTTGGTAACGGCAGAGCCCTTTGAAACATATGTTTTGCCAAATTTCTTGCCGCCCATATTAAAAGAAAGGTCTACGCCGCCCTTTTCGGTATAGTTAAAGATGATGTTTTTGGAATTGACTATGTCTGTTCTGGTTACAACTACCATGTTATATGAGGCAGCAGCCATTGATGCAACAGTTGGCACTGCACGGCCGGCATCTTCTGCAGGAAGCAGTGCGCAGCCGCCAAAAGAGGCGAGGCAAAGAGAACCGGTTAACATGGCAGGCAGTATTTTGGAAAATACTTTAGAAAATACTTTAGTCCTTTTCATATAAATATATCCTTTCCTTACTATTACTGTTTGTAGGCAGAATTATACTCTCTGCCACTATAAAAAATATTATAGCTCATGACACTGAACTTAGAAATAGCAATTACTTAACAAAAAGAGTTATAAATTTTGGATATATTGTAGGTATAGGTCAAAAAAGTTATAGGTTATTACCATAAAAGATATTAATTTTTTGTGAATATTGTTAAAAACAAAAATAATACTTCTCAAAAAATAAGTATTGTGTTATAATCTAAATATGTTTGCCGCTGTTTGGTGGCGGTAATTTAATTTTAATTGCTAAGGAGGCATAAGTATGGAGCACAGTAATAAGCATGCATGGACATGGTATGTAAAGGAAGAGTGCCTTGATGAGTACGTTGAGATGCATCTTAACGCATGGCCGGAGATTTTAGAAGAGCACAGCAAGGCAGGATATAAGAATTATTCTATCTTCCAGAATGGCAATCAGTTTTTCTATTGCTATGAGTGTGATGACGTAGAGGCAGCTAATGCGTATATAGCTAAGAGTGAAGCCTGCAATCGCTGGAATGCAATCACATCTAAGATGGTTGTCGGTTCATTCGATTTTAATGAAGAAGAGCCTATCAAGTATATGAGAGAAGTCTTTTATCTGAAATAGTTATAGTTTACGAAGCAGCCGCTATGTGGCTGCTTCGAATGTTTGTGATTATAGAAGGAGATTTGTTATGGGAACAACTAATACGGAATATCTTCCTAAAGAGAAGAAAAATGCATGGCTCAATTATAATGAAGCCGAGGTTAAGGACATCATGGCCTATAATGAAGGCTACAGAAAGTTTTTATCAGCATGCAAGACTGAAAGAGAGTGCGTTAAGGAGAGTATAAGACTTGCAGAAGAGGCCGGCTATACGGATCTTAAGGAGTGCATTAAGAATAATACAAAATTAAAGACAGGTGACAGAGTTTATTATAATAACATGGATAAGGCACTGGTGCTTTTCCAGGTAGGTGAGGAGCCTGTGGAGAGCGGTATGAATATTCTTGGCGCACACATAGATTCACCGCGCCTTGACATTAAGCAGAATCCGCTTTATGAGGATACGGAAATGGCACTTCTTGATACACATTATTACGGCGGTATTAAGAAATACCAGTGGGTTGCAACACCTATGGCACTTCATGGTGTAGTAGTTCTTTGCGATGGTACAAGGAAGGATATCGTAATAGGAGAGGATGAGAATGACCCTGTAGTTGGAATTACGGATTTGCTTATCCACCTTGCGGCTAATCAGATGGAGAAGAAGGGAGCCAAGGTAGTAGAAGGTGAAGACCTTAATGTGCTTGTCGGCAGCATACCGCTTGAAGGTGTAGAGAAGGATGCAGTAAAGCATAATATTTTAAAATTATTATGGGATAAGTATGGAATTAAAGAGGATGATTTCTTATCAGCAGAGATAGAAGTGGTTCCGGCAGGTCCAGCAAGGGATTTTGGACTTGACAGAAGTATGATTATGGGCTATGGTCACGATGACAGGGTATGTGCATATCCTTCACTTACTGCGATGCTTGCACTTCCTTCTAAAGTTAAGAAGTCATGTGTATGTATTCTTGCAGATAAGGAAGAAATAGGCAGTGCAGGTGCAACAGGCATGCAGTCACGCTTTTTTGAAAATGCGGTTGCAGAGTTTATGAACTGCTGTGAGGATTATTCAGACCTTAAGCTTAAGAGAGCATTTACTAATTCAAAGATGCTTTCCTCAGATGTATCGGCAGCATTTGACCCGAACTATCCTTCAGTATTTGAAAAGAAAAATTCTGCTTACTTTGGCAGAGGTCTTACATTTAATAAGTATACCGGAGCGAGAGGCAAGAGTGGCTCTAATGATGCCAATGCAGAGTATATGGCACTGGTTCGCAGGGTTATGGAGGAAGGAAACGTAGCTTTCCAGACAGCCGAGCTTGGTAAGGTTGACGAAGGCGGCGGCGGAACAATCGCATGCTACATGGCAGTGTATAACATGCAGGTAATTGACAGTGGTGTGCCGGTACTTAATATGCATGCACCATGGGAAATCGTAAGCAAGATTGACGTATATGAAGCCAAGAAAGGATATGAGGTATTCCTTAAGAATGTGTAGCAATAGTTACTGAATTGTAGAAGTTCAGGATGAATATTGAAGTTGTGGTGCAGACAGTAAAAGCGAAGAAGGTTATCCGGGTTAAGGATAACTCTCTTCGCTTTTTGGATGTATGTGACAATCAATGCATACGGATATGCAGACAGAAAGTGTATTATTAATTTCTGAAGGATGCCATATTACCGCGGCTGTAGCCGCCTGTGAATTTGCCGTTGTCATCACCTATGGCATTCATTCCGTCTTTTAAGATTACATCAAGCTTTTTATTATCGTTAATGTAAAGAGAGTACGTTTCGCCAACTTTAAATTCAGGGGTAGTATATACTGACTGTACTGCATTGCTTTGTATTGTAAATTCTAAAAGAACAGTTTCGTTTTTATCACGAATTGATAATATGCTTCTTTCGGAAATGCTCTTGGAGTGAGAAAACCATAAGATGGGCTGTTTATCCCAATAAACGTTAACACCCATACAGCCGACTGCAGCAATATTTCCACCGCTGATAGTTACATCTCCGTTACAAAGAAGAGAACCTTCATAATCAGGATAAGCGGGTGCACTGAGGCGGAGTGTGCCTCCGGTGACATAAATATTTCCATTAGAGTCAACGGCATCGCCGGCTGCGATTGCTTCTAATTCGCCCCCATTAAACCATGCCTGTACGTAAGGATTAGCGCTTCTGCCTGACCACGCTTCTGCTTCGGGAGTACCGGCTGCCGCACTAATTGCATCATTGGATGCTTTGATGAAAGAGCTACCACCATTTACTTCGATAATAGTACCTTCGAAGCCTTCATAGCAGACAGGAATTTCGATTTTTCCGCCATTGATATAAAGATTGCGGTCGGCATGGATACCGTCATCTTTTGATTCAATGTAAAATGTACCACCGTTTATTTTGATATCTGTATTGGAATGAATGGCATCGTCTTTGCTTATAATCTTGAAGCTGCCATTATCCACTGTCAGCAGTGTTCCTGCTTTCAGACCTTTTTGGCTATTAGAGGTTTGGGCAGATGTGTTATTTGTCGTGATATCAAATGTACCACCCAAAATGGTTAAAGATGTCTCGGCCTGTATGGCATCACCTGCCGCTTTTATAATATATTCTCCGTCAGCTATTTGCAAATATCCGAGTTCTGCTCCGTCAATACTGCTTGCCTGAAAAGCATCACCACCGGCATCAATTTCAAATCTTCCGTTTAGGATATTCAAAGAATCCTTGCCACGAATGGCATCACCTGCTGAAGTTATCTTGAATCTGCCGCCTTCAATAACAAGATCATCCTTAGAATAAATACCGTGTTTAAAGTTTGCATTTACTGTAAGATTTCCAGTGCCTCCGATATTTAAATCAGTCTTTGAAAAAATAGCAGCACTTGGTTCTTGCTTTGAGCTGTCATCGTAGATATAATCTGAAGCATCGCTCACAATGTTATGTGTATCATCGGTCAGGGTTATAAGAAAATCATCACAGTTTTTGCACCAAATGGCAGCATTTTTACTATTTGTAATATTTACACCAGAAAGAACCAGCTCTACAACTGCTGTATCTGGTGCATTAATAATAATCTGTCCGTCATTGAGTGTACCTGTAATCTTATATACACCATCAGCAAATATTGTGATTGTGCTTTCTGATGCTGAAGCACCGTTACCGTTTATGGCAATATTATTATCTGCAAGTGTGATGGTGGTTGTTATCGGTCGGGTTGGTCTTTGTGTAGCAGATGTATAAGGAGCTGATGATGGCAATGTAAGGGGTTCGGTTGAAGGCATAATACTACCTGTGGTGGTTTCGGTGAGAGTGCTGTTAGTAGAATCGTTACCATTATAATCTGAGCAGCCTGTCAGTGAGAGAATACAGGACAACAAAACAGCAGATATTTTGGCAAAGGTATTGAGTTTTTTCATTATAATTAGTCCTTTCCTGCGGTGAACCTGCCACATGCGATATTTAGATTTTCGTTTTACTGATGGAAACATCAGATTTTGATAGGTTCCTATATATTTTAATATAGCTTCCAACCTATTTCAAGACTTATTTATTATATTTTTATAAATCACACTGCCCGATTATATTATGTGGGACATATGCCTCCACATATATTCCGTCAGCCAGATATTCTTCCTTAAGAAGCTGTCCGTACTTGCGGATTGAAGCAATCTTACCGGCATCAGTGTATGCAAAAACCTTCTCAATATATACCTTCTGCGCACGCAGAATTTCTTCAATGGTTTCCATGAAAACATCAAGCCCCGTTCCCTGCCTTGCTGAAACAGTTATGGTTTTGTCAGCCCTTAAGTCGCGAAGAATTACTTCGCCGTCAATTAAATCCTGCTTGTTAAAAAGCGTGATTACAGGCTTATCTTCTACGCCAAGTTGTTTTAAGGTTTCGTAAACGGTGGCCATGTGCGTATCCATCTGTGGATTGGAGGCATCAACCACGTGAATAATGATGTCAGCATATTTGGCCTCTTCAAGTGTGCTGCGGAATGCATCGATGAGGTGATGAGGAAGCTTTCTTATAAAGCCTACCGTATCAGTAAGGAGAATCTCCTGACCTGAAGGAAGTGAGAGATTCCTGGTTGTGGGGTCAAGCGTGGCAAAAAGCTTGTCCTCCTCAAGCACGCCCGCACCTGTAAGTTTGTTAAGGAGCGTTGATTTGCCGGCATTAGTGTAGCCGACTATGGCAGCTACCGGTATACGGTTCTGGGTACGCTGCTTGCGGGCTGTGTCACGGTTTTGACGTATGCTCTTAAGCTCTTCTCCAAGATGTGAAATACGGTCCTTAATAAGACGGCGGTCAATCTCAAGCTTCTTCTCACCGGGACCTCTTGTGCCGATTCCGCCTCCAAGTCTTGAAAGGGAACTTCCAAGGCCGGTAAGCCGGGCCTGACGGTATTTAAGCTGTGCAAGCTCAACCTGGATTTTGCCGTCACTTGTGGTTGCATGCTGTGCAAAAATATCAAGAATTAAGAGTGTACGGTCCATGATTTTGGTATCAAGAACCTCTTCCATGTTCCTAAGCTGTGCAGGTGATAATTCATCATCACAGATGATACCGGTAGCATCAAGGCTGGTAATAAGTGTGCCAAGCTCCGAAAGCTTACCCTTGCCAAGATAGGTGCCGGGGTGAATGTTCTCACGGTTCTGGATGAGAGTGCCGACCGTAATGGCACCTGCGGTAGAGGCAAGCTCCGAAAGCTCAAGAAGAGAGTCTTCAACCTCTTTTAAATTGTCGGTAGCTACGCCGACAAGGATAACGCGTTCTGCGTTTTCTTCTATTTTGTATAATTCGCTCATGTCTTTTGCTCTCCCCTATCTTGTTTTAAGAAATTCATATTCTTTTAACGCAACGGCATCATCAGGATAATTTTCGATATATGCCGCGGCCTTTTCAAAAGCAGTGTCAAAATCATAAAGCTTTTCATGGCATACGATTTCATTCCATTTAAGCTCCTGCAAGCTGGAAATATCATTAGTGAGTATACCATCGTTAAAATACGAAAGAGCGACAGTATAGTCGTTCTCTGACATGCTTATCAGTCCGAGCAGGTTGTAAATGTAACCACTGGTATTGTTGTAGGTAAGATATTTCTTAAAATTACTTTTTGCCTGCTCCATATCATTAAGCTCATAATAGCATTTGCCAAGATAAAGAAGTGCTTCGGTATTGTTTATTGAAGCAGGAGAAAGCTTTAAGATGGCATTGGTATAGTCATCGAGATAAAAATAAATCAGACCGACTGAGTAATCATCACCGATGGCATTATTGGTAAGTGCCTGACCAAGAATATTACGGGCTTCATTCTCATATCCTGCGGATAATAATGAGTTGTAAATGTTAAGGTAAAGGGAGCAGGACACCTTATTAAGGCTTATGGCATTGTTAAAATCCTCTAAAGCCTCATCATGCCGACCGGTAAGAAGATAAACCTGACCGCGCAGCAGGTAGTGCTCACTTTCGTTGTATTTGACATCTATAAGTGTGGTATAGCCATTTATTGCTTCATCATATCGGCCAAGCTTTGACACGGCAAGAGAGCGGTAGTCAAACAGGTCATACTCAAGAAGAGTGAGCGTGCCGTCTGCTAAAAGTAATGATTTGGAAAAATAGTCAATTGCCTCTTCATAATTACCGAGCGCAAGGTTCACGATACCCATGCCGCGAAGTGCAAGACGGTGTTCCTTATCAAGCTCGAGTGCAAGCTCAAACTGGGTAGTGGCAGAGTCAAAATCTTCAAGCTCGATGTAGGTCATGCCAAGGTTCGTGTAAAAGTCAGGCTCCTTGTTATTGGTTGCTATGGCAGCTTCAAAGGAGGTTATTGCGGAATGATACTGTCCGCTCTGATAGTAGGACAGACCTTTTGTATTATCGGTATTGCCTTCTGTTTTGCAGGCGGTAAAGCCTGTAAGGAGAGTACAGACCAGCACTAATAATCCTGTTTTATAATTAAATTTCATAAAATCACTCCTGTCTGGTAAATTTATTTT
>CAZBHM010000043.1:0-15212 GCA_964491975.1 uncultured Lachnospiraceae bacterium
GTTGTACCATACTCACTAAGAATAATGTCATCAATTTCATAAGGAACATCACTTTTGTAAATAAACAGCGTGCCAAGTCTTTCCCCGGCAATATCGATTGGTGTAATGATAGCCTGATACTTCTTTACATTTTCCTCCGCAAAGCCAAGCGTTGCAAGATTAACATTCTCCTTAGTAGACAACACACTGAGAAGACGTTCATTAAGCATCTTATCAACATAGCCACCGACTGAATCGACAATAAGCTCAGTAATCTCATCAACGGTGCCCCAGTTGCTTATACCAAGAACCTTTCCCTTTTTACTGATAACCAAAATGTTCGAGCATAATATCTCGCTAAGCACTTCACAAATATCATTAAATACCACTTTATGCGAATTATTATTATGCAAAAGTTTGTTAATCTTACGAGTCTTGTCTAACAATGTTACGCTCATGCCAAATTTCCTCCTTCTCAAAATATACCAAACTAATTATTTAGTCTTTTAAAGAATTTTAACACACATTTTGTTAAAATGCAATATTTTCTTGCAATTTTCGAAAAATTTAATAATAAGCATATTTTATTTGTTATTTTCAGTATATCCACACTGTTCATCCATACATGCCAATCTGTTTCCCTTTATCAAAAGCACATTTCCGCACTTCGGGCACTTTTTGTCAGACGGCTTCTGCCATGACATAAAGTCACAGTCCGGAGCAGCCGTACAGCCAAAATACGTTCTGCCTTTTTTGGTTTTTCTATATACAATCTCACCTTCAGCGCACTTAGGACACTTAACACCGACCTTTTCAAGGTAAGGCTTTGTGTTTCGGCAATCCGGGAAATTTGGACACGCAAGGAACTTTCCATGCGGACCATACTTAATTACCATATTGCAATTACAGTTTTCGCATATTTCCTCTGATTCTTCATCCCGGATTTCAACCTCCTCGATGTCCTTCTCAGCATTCTTTACCGCCTCATCAAGGTCAGGATAGAAATTACGCACAATTGTCTTCCAGTTAAGTTCACCCTCTCCCACCTTATCAAGAAGCATCTCCAGATTTGCCGTAAAATCAGCATCCACAAAAACCGGAAATGCCTGAAGCATAATTTTATTTACAATCTCACCAAGCTCAGTTACGTAAAGATTTTTGTTTTCCTTGATAACATAGTGCCTTGCAAGAATCGTCGTAACAGTAGCTGCAAATGTACTTGGTCTTCCTATTCCTCTTTCCTCAAGCACCTTAACAAGCGTACCCTCTGTATAATGTGCCGGCGGCTGTGTAAAGTGCTGTTTATCGGTAAGCTCTTCAAGCGTTATCTTTTTATTCTTTTCAAATGAACCAAAGCTGTTTTCTTCCGCCTCATTTTCATCATTTTCGTTATAGACTGACGTAAAACCGCTAAACTTTATCTTAGAGCCCGCAGCCGTAAAAATATAATCTCCCACACTAAGCTTTAAATTAGATGTCGTGTATATCGCAGCAGCCATCCTGCTTGCCACAAAACGCTTCCAGATAAGCTGGTAAAGTCTGTACTGGTCTCTTCCCAGGGAATCCTTAAGCTTAGCCGGAATAAGTGTTATATCAGTAGGTCTTATTGCCTCATGTGCATCCTGAATTTTCTTACCTGATTTTTTGGAAACGTCGGCATCTTTACCCAAATACTGCGCACCATAAGTATTCTCAATATAATGAGCAGCAGCTGTGGCAGCCTCATCCGCAACACGAACTGAATCTGTACGAAGATATGTTATAAGGCCTATGGTTCCAAGCCCTTCCACTTCAACACCCTCATAAAGCTGCTGTGCAACACGCATGGTCTTCTGAGTAGAAAAATTAAGCTGCCTGTATGCCTCCTGCTGAAGTGTACTGGTTATAAAAGGAAGCGGCGCTTTTCTTGTCCTTTCCGAGTTTTTAACCTCGCAGACCTCAAATTCCTTACCACGGATATCCGCTAAAACCTCATCCATCTCAGCCCTTGTGGCAATCTCAAGCCTGCCATCCTTATTACCATAAAGCTTTGCCAGGAAAGGCTTTTTCTCACCTTCGGCCTTAAGCTTCGCTTCCAAAGTCCAGTATTCCCTGGCAATAAATGCATTAATTTCTTCTTCCCTGTCGCACACAAGTCTTAATGCCACAGACTGCACCCTTCCTGCACTAAGGCCTCTCTTTACCTTTGCCCAGAGCACCGGGCTTATTCTATAACCCACCATTCTGTCAAGGATTCTTCTGGTCTGCTGGGCATCCACCAAATCCATATCTATCTCTCTTGGTTCCTTAAGAGCCGCCTTAACCGCATTCTTCGTAATCTCGTTAAAGCTTATTCTGTATGCCTTTTTATCTTCAAGTTTAAGCAACTTATAAAGATGCCATGCAATAGCCTCTCCTTCACGGTCAGGGTCAGTTGCAAGATATACTTTTTCAGCCTTTTTAACCTCTTTACGAAGCTTGGCAAGCACCTCACCCTTTCCCCTTATTGTTATATATTTAGGTTCATAATCATTCTCAACATCAATTCCAAGCGTGCTCTTTGGCAAATCACGTACATGCCCGACAGAGGCAAGCACCTCATAATTACTTCCTAAAATTTTTTTAACAGTATTAACTTTTGCAGGTGACTCTAGAATAACAAGATTCTTAGCCATTTTCTCATCCCTTTACATTATATTTTAGCGCGGGCATAATTATTTTGTCCACACTCCACAACAAACCCCTTCATCTCAAGTTCAAGCAGAATATCCGACACCTCAGCCATGCCCATGCCCGTTTCTTCTATTATAATTTGCAAATTTTTTGGTTCCAAATCCAACTTACTATACAACATATTTTCACGTTCTGCAAGTGTATTTTTTATTTTTTCAAAATTTAATTCATTTTGTAAAGGATTTTTACCATACTCAGTCAAAATATCAGAAGGACTTGTAAGCACCCCGGCTCCAAGCTTTAAAATATTATTAACCCCCCGGCTAAGCTCGTCCGTAACGCGTCCTGGCACTCCGAATACCTCTTTTCCCTGCTCCAGTGCAAAATCAACTGTGATTAAGGAGCCGCTTCTTTCCTTAGCTTCAACCACGATTAATTTATCCGAAAGCGCGCTTATTATTCTGTTGCGCATTGGAAAATGTACTGCCTTTGCCCTGGTGCCGGGAGCAAATTCGCTTATTATTCCACCCTTATCAAAAAGAGCCTCATAAAGTCTCCAGTTTTCCTGGGGGTAACATATATCCACTCCGTTTCCCAGTACCGCAAAGCTCTCACCACCGCCTAAAAGTGCTCCTGACTGACTTTCACCGTCAATCCCCCTTGCCATTCCGCTTATAACCTGTATACCATTTTTTGCAAGCAATTTCCCGGTCTCCCTCGCAAATTCTGCACCATATCTTGTACAGGTTCTCGCCCCGACAATACCACAGGTAGGTTTGTCCTCACATGGAAGCTTTCCCTTTACATACAGTATATAAGGTCTGTCCTCAAGACATACAAACCTTTTAGGATATTCTTCATCATCAATTGTAATAAGTCTTATTCCTGATGCCTCCATCCTTTCAAATCTGCTTATCCACTTTTCATTCCTGCTTTTAACAAAAGAAGCATTTTCCTTTTCTCCAAGCCACTCTATACTCTTTTGCCTGAATACATTTTCCGGTGTTTCATACTCCTTAAGCAGGCGCTCTATCTTTTTTCTGCCGATTCCCGGAATATTGCACAGCCAGTACCAGTAAACCTTATATAATTCCTTATTCTCCATAATGCCCTCCCATGTACTTATTTTCCATATTGCTTTTATAAAGCAGCGCCTCGCTCAGATGCCTGCGCTCTATCGAACTGCTTTCATCAAGGTCAGCTACCGTTCTCGCTACCTTTAACAGCTTATGATATGACCTCGCAGTAAGACCCAGTTTTTCATAAACTTTTTCGACAAGAGCCTTACACTCGTTATCTGTCACACAATATTTTTTTACACCTTCCGCATCAAGATGACCGTTATAGAGATAATTTTCATTTTTATATCGCTGCTTTTGTATTTCTCTCGCACGTTTGACACGCCCTCTTATAGTTTCTGAAGATTCCGCCGTATTATTACCGGATATCTGTGAAAATTCAATTCTTGGAACTTCCATAAAAATATCAATTCTGTCAAGCAAAGGACGACTTATTTTTCCAAGATACTTTCTAACCTGTTCAGTTGTGCATTTGCAGCGCGTTCTGTCAGGATAGTAACCACATTTACATGGATTCATTGCTGCAAGAAGCATAAAACGCGAAGGATAAACAGAATTGCCAAATACTCTTGAAATTGTAATTTTCCCCTCCTCAAGGGGCTGTCTTAACACTTCAAGTACAGGCTGTGAAAACTCCGGAAGCTCATCAAGAAAAAGTACTCCGTTATTTGCAAGACTTATCTCTCCCGGTAACGGCCACCTGCCGCCGCCAATCATTGCACTTCTTGTAATTGTATGATGCGGTGCGCGAAATGGCGGATGTGTCATAATCGGATTATTAATATCAAGAAGTCCTGCCACACTGTAGACCTTCATAACCTCAAGTCTCTCCTCTTTACTTATCTCAGGCAGAATAGACGGCATTCTTGATGCTATCATGGTCTTTCCCGAACCCGGAGGGCCTGACATAAGAAAATTGTGCATTCCGGCTGCAGCCACCTCTGCTGCTCGTTTTAATGCTTCCTGACCTGCAACCTCCGAAAAATCCGGCATATTCTCCATGACTTCCACACACTCATTCACCGGATATTTCACATACTCTCTGCTATCCACTTCATTAATAACCTTAACCGCTTCCTTAAGTGAAGATACGCCTAGCACCTTTATTCCTTTAACTACTGATACAGCCTCCCTCTCATTGCCGTGCGGCACTATACATGTATCAATCCCATTCTCTGCTGCCATACACACAATTGGCAATATACCATTTACACGGTTAACCTCACCACTTAGACTAAGCTCACCAATTATCAGCATATTCTTAATATTATCCTGAGCCACAAATCCCATGTCTGCAAGCACTGCCACCGCTATTGGCAAATCAAATGCCGAACCGGCCTTCCTTATATCTGCCGGCGAAAGATTTACCGTAATCCGTTTAGGCGGAAGTCTGAAATCAGAATTTTTAAGAGCTGTTCTGACCCTTTCTCCCGCCTCCTTAACCTCTGATGAAAGCATTCCTACCATATTGAATGCCGGAAGACCATCGCTTAAATCAGCCTCCACATCAATACGGATACCTTCTGCCCCCATAATAGTACCACTTATAACCTTACAATACATACTCATTCCTCCTATTAAATTGTCAATGTACTTCATTTTCTGGAAAATATGACGAAATGTCATGATATTAAGAAGTTGTAATTTGTCGTAACAGTTCAGCCATGACCTGATACACAGGATGATTAGCCCCACATAAATCAGGCTGCGTGCTGAACTGTTACAATTTATCTATAGTCAAACAATACAGTTATAAAAAACCTATGCCAGATGTCTGCCTTCCTCTTTGCGGCACCTTCTTCTGTGCACTGCCTTGTGTATAACTGAAATAAGAAGATACATAAGCACCATCACTATACCTGCGCCCATAATTATCAATGCGCTCAATATAATCTGCTTACGAATATCATCAACCGTTCCAATAACTTTAAAAAGCTCTTTTATAATCCCCGCAGACTGCAGGAGATTGCTTATAAAGCTACCAAAACAGCCAATCAGCAAAAATATCACTCCATCCACAATTGCAGGAATACCTACATAATTAAGGATGGCATATTTGCGTCTTTTAAGCATCAAAAACATAATCACCGCAAGAAGAACAACTATCACGTACATGGCAATCGCATACCAGGAACATGTAAGAACCCAGAAATCTATATTGGCATAGATATCGCCAAAAACTTCATTCTTATAAAACTCATCAAAATTATTATGTGAAAGCATAAAAATGCCTGCAGCCATAAATAATGTCCCTGTAAAAAACACAGCCAGAATAGTATTAAACACAGTAACTGCCGCATGATTCTTCTTAATCTGAACAACAGCAGGCATACTGTCCTTCTTTTCTTCTGCTTCTTTCTCAGCACCAAATTCCTCTACCATACTGTCAGCCTTCTCCATCATATCATCAAGCTTCTCTTCTTCACTTCTGACAGTCATGGCAGGCATGTCCTCTGTCTGTTCCGTTACATCACAAAAAGCTTCATCCACGGTATCCGCAGACTTTGTATCGTCCACCTTTGCAGCAACATTTACATCATTATCCGCATCTGAAATTCCTACACCACAGTTCGCACAAAAATGAGCACCCTCTTCAATTACATTACCGCATGCTTTACAGTTCATACCATACACCTCCCATAGCCTTTAAACTCCGTATCACATACCCATAAAGCCTTCTCACTACACACAGTATACCACAACTTTTTTTCAAAGTCAAAATAATTTACTAGTTTTTTCCTACTGTGTTTTCCTACTTTAAATCAAGCCCCGGAACCGGAACATATTCCCAATCTGTATCCGTTGCAAAATAAAAACTGGTGTAAGAGGGCTGATTATAAGCTGTCTGCTGACATGCCACACATGCACGGTACTGCGCATCATGCATAAGTGTATAGAGCTTATGATTGGTAAGTTCTGTACTTGTAAAAATTCTAAGCGCCGTACTATCCTTAGTTGCAAGAACAATTTCTTCCTTCCAGTCCCCAAAGAGATCTGCCACGAGCGCTGCATTGCCCTTAGTTCCATTGTTTGTCACCGTACCCACACAGTCCTGCACCGTCTTTATCTTCCCATCAACAATTCCAACAACCTTTACTGTACCGTTGTCCGATGCATTTGAAGTAATAATCTGCGTTGACATATCGGCTGCATATCTTATATTCTGGTTAGTTCCCATAGTATCAAGATTAACCACTAAACCTTTTGCAGTTTTTGTTACATATCCCCAGGTTTCAAGTCCTCTTGTCTCAGGATTAATATCGCCAATCATGCATCTTCCTGTATCCTTACCCGAATAGTCCCCAAAAATTGCAGTATTAGTTTCTGCATCACGAAGTGCAGTTCCATATGGAGCTCCCGTACCGCCTTCAAAGCATGAGAAAATTTCAAGTCCGGGTCTGTCAGGGTCAATGTCTGTTATATGAAGTGAATCGCCATGACCATACTTAGCTTCAGCACCATTTTTCATCGTGCCTGTACCACTGCTGTACAAAGTACCATCATTATCCACGATTGCACCGCCATATATAATCTCCTGACAGCCATCTCCATCCACATCGGCAGCAGCAATCTGGTGATTACCCTGGCAGGTAAAGCTTCCCGCTTCCTCATCAGTTCCGTCAACGCCATGCGGACTGTCATAAAACGGATTATTCATAATTACCCAGCCGGAATCAATCTGCCAGTACTCTTCAAGCTTACCTTCTTTAGTAAGCCTAAGCGCCGTAACCGTACTTCTCGTATAATAACCTCTGCCTACGATAATGTATGGATTAACACCATCAAGAAATGCCATTCCGCTAAGGAAACGGTCCACTCTGTTACCAGGCTCAATTCTGCTCATCGCATAATCTCCCCAAAGCATACCATCATCTGCCCTGTCCACCGGATAATCTATTGTATCAAGCTCCTCACCCGTGTCGCCGGCAAAAACTGACAAATATTCCGGTCCATAAAGATTAAAGCCCTCAAAATTTCTAAGCGTGTTTCTCGCGCTTCTCTGAGGTGCATATACATCAACAAAATAGTCATAAAGCTTTTCAGCCTCTTCTCTCGTATACGGTCCTTCGTGTCCTGCAACCTGTCTTGCAGTCGGGACTCCCCAGAGTGTCTCAATATTTTTATTCCATGTAGCCTTAGCAGCTTTCATATCCTCCGTATCATCAGCCCATACACCCCAGTCCATAAATATCTCAATGAGATACTCCCTGTACTGTGCTGCATCTAACATATAATTGGAAGCATTGGTAACGCCGGCGGCTGCATCATCAGCCGGAATTGTAATATAATTTTCCGAAGCAATGCCTTTTGTCTGGTCGCCATCCACAAATTTTATAACCTTAGTTCCCGGAGCCGTCTGAAAACATATCTCAGCCTTACCGTCACCATTAAAATCATACACTGAAAACTGCGTATAGTGAGCTCCTGACCTGACATTCTGACCGAGGTCTATACGATAAAGCAGCGTACCATCAAGCTTATAGCAGTCTATATATGTGTTGCCCGTAAATCCAATCTGGCTTACATCCTTAGCATTAGACGGGTACCACTTCACAAAATACTCGTACTCTCCGTCACCATCAACATCACCGACACTTACGTCATTTGCTGAATATGTATAATTAGAATCATAATAAATATCATTTCCTTCTTCATCCTGACCTGTAACAATGGTAATCTCCCTGTCAATAACTCCGTCCGAAGGCTTCTGAAGCGGAATATCTATATAATTGCCATCTGTACATACAATAGTATCCTTACTTGTATTAAGAACACTTCCATTCTCTGAAACCGCCTCAACATAAAACGTATCAGATATATCTGCATTTTTTGCAAGATAATTGGTACTGTCAGTAACATATGCAACCTTTATACCATTCTGGTAAACATTAAAATTAACCCCTGTAAGTCCTGTATCGCTGTAACCGTTCACCTCATCGCCAAGAAGCCTCCAGCTTAAGAATACTCCATCTGACACCTTAGAAGCCACAAGTCCTCTGTCAAGCTTCTCAAGCTTTACGTTAAACTGTGCCACGGTATCCGAGCGGACTGCCTCCGTGAGATTGCCGCTGTCTCCATCTTCAAGTGCCGCTGCCACCTTAAAGTAATGATTAACATGCGTTGCCTTATTAAGTGTGTATGAATATGTAGCCGCATCAACAAGTGCTATATTCTTATACACCATAGTATCTGTATCCTTATCTGCCCAGTATACATAATATCCCGTAACACCGGCCTCCATACACGGATCCCACTTAATGGTTACACTCGTATCAGTAACCTCACTCACTGTAAGCCCCGTAACATTTATAACAGTATCGGTATCAGAAGCCAGACTGTCCATATCAGTTGTTTCTATAGTAGTATCTTTTTCCCCATTATTGTCAGTTCTGCTGCATGCCGCCGTAAACGTCATACTTAATGCAAGGGATAAAGCCACAATCTTTTTTACTTTTCCGCCAAATTTCATTCTGTATTCCTCCACATCTATTACTTTTGTCAAAATCTGATATTCAGACCATTTATAATATTATAGTTTATTATAAAGCGCATGTCACATGTAAGTTTTCACAAAAATACTAATCACAAATTGTACGAAATCACTCAAACAACCCACCTTATAGTATCTTATGCCCAAAATTGCACCCCGGATTATGGGCAAAATCACAAGGACTTATCGTATTTAAAGCTTCCTTTCCATATTAAAACGCACTCCATAAATCATGAAGTGCGCCATCATCAGTCTTTATATTTTAGTCTCAGAAAAACCCCAAGTAAAAGTATTCCGATACTCTGTATGAAATGGAATAAAGCTGAACAAAGCACTATTCCAACCGTTGTATTCCTAAAAGATAAAAATGCCATGTCCTGAAATCCGAAGAAGAACAAATAAAGTACACTAAGCACAAAGGCACATATAATCACAAACTTGTCCTTAAGCATAATGCCTGTCATGGCAATACCAAACATAATTCCCACAAACATCGGTGCATACTTAAATCCATGCGTACCTGCATAAAATGCATTATACGCTTCACCGGCATCTACCAGTTCAAAATAGTCCTCAAGTATTCTGTCATAAAAAATCATTTCCAGATAATAGTAAATCTGTACCCCCACAAAAACTATTCCCCAGATGCTAAGAAGCGTTAATGGTCTTAAAGGTTCCCTCTTTTTAAACACAACGACAAATATAACAAGCAGTACAACTGCCGCTAAAACCTTACCATAGGGCTCTGAAAAATTCAGTAAAGCCGTAAGAAGCTTCTCTGTCCCGGGTCCGAATTTATCAGCCAGCCTCTCAAGCGCTTTAATTGCGGCCACAATAATATTAACAATTCCCATAGCCGTAAGATAGTAAAATGCAGCCCTGTTATTCTCAATATTTTCAACCTTTGTATCCATATATTCTCTCCTGCTATGCGTAACAGAAAGCATTAACGCTTCCATTAACCAGCTTTTTAAACATATCGGCAAGTTCTCCCGGTGTTTTTCTTATCTCATCACCTATAAGCTGTTCTATAATACTTAAGCTTCCATTAATAATATACCGGTAAATAAAATCTCCGGTCTCCTCCTTAAGCTTTGCAAACTTCTCATCATTAATACACAATCTGACCGACAACTCTGCCAGATTCACTGCAAATTTATTATCTGATGCATTCTTACAAATAATCCTGAGCTTCTCAATATTATCCATTATATATTTGAAAAACTGCTCAAGAAGCCTCTCCTGACTGTCACACCCGCTCTTTTTTATCTCTGCAACAACACAACTTGCCACATCCGCTTCCACATCACGAAACAGCTCATATCTGTCACAATAATGAGCATAAAACGTGGTACGGTTAACATCTGCTGCCTCACATATCTGCTTAATTGAAATCCTTTGTATATTATTCTTTTTAAGTAACTCGCACAGACTGTCCCTGAGCATCTTTTTCGTAAGACTGACCCTTCTGCTTTCCTTCATAATGTCATACCATCTTTCTTATTTTGAAGCTTTCCCAACACTCATGCCCCATTTGTCGTTTTCACGACACTTTCCTGACACATGCTGATTGAATTTAAATCTGATAATAAGTATACTTTATCTTAAGAAATATGTCAAACTAATGTTGAGGTGAAACTTATGAAATATCAAATTTTAATGGACAGCTGCGGTGAAAAAACACCGGATATGATTACGCACGGAAATATCGTATCAATACCGCTTACACTTTTAATCGGCAAAAACGAAACAGTTGATGATGATACCTTTAACCAGGAAAGCTTTCTAAATGCAGTCGCTGCAGCCACGGAATGCCCAAAATCCTCATGCCCGTCGCCCGAAGAATACTTAAAAAAGTTCGATGAAACAGCAGCTCACATATATGTAGTTACACTTTCCGCTAATTTAAGCGGCTCATATAACAGTGCATGTATTGCCAAAAGCCTGTATGAAGAAACACACCCCGAAGCAAGAATACATATATTCAACAGCCGCTCCGCTTCCGCCGGTGAAACCCTTGTCTCACTTTTTATTATGGAATGCGAAGCTGAGGGTAAAAGCTTTGAAGATACAGTTGCTTATGTTGAAGAGCATATTAAAAACATGGAGACAATATTTGTCCTTGACGATTTAAGCTTTTTACAACACAATGGCCGTCTTACAGGGCTTAAATTTGTTGCCGCAAAGCTTCTCCATATTTTTCCAATACTTGGAGCCACAAGAGAAGGAACAATCTGCCAGCTCGACCAGGCGCGAGGCCCCAAAAAAGCCATGTCAAAGCTTGCCGAACATATAATTAAAGCAGCACGCATAACATCTCCTGAAAAAATGGTTATAGCACATTGCAACTGCCCCGAACGTGCATCCTTTATATCTGCTGAAATACAGAAGACATTCCCTGATATCAGAATATATATAACCAATACCCGCGGAGTAAGCACACTTTATGCCGGTAATCAGGGTATAATTACAGCTTTTTAGCGCATTCTGTCAATTATCAAAAAACATATGCTTTATATAAAGCTCATTAAAATCAGCATCCATGGCAAGCGTTATCTCCAAAGTCTGTTTTCTGATTTGTTTAAGCATTTCTTTGCAATACTTTTCGGCATCCCTTCTTCCGCAAAGTATTGCACCCTCAAGTGCTCCGTTACCCACCGGCTTAATCTTATCTGCAAAGGCAGGCGGAATCATTCCTATGCCAGCCGCTTTTGCAGGATTTATATTATATCCAAAACCTCCGGCCAGATAAACGGTATCTATCTCTTCTGCAGCTATTCCATAACGAATAAGCAGCGTTTCCAGGCCGGCCCTCACTGCGGCCTTTGCAAGCTGCAGCTCTCTTACATCTTTTTTAAAGAAGCTCACATTGCCCCCCGCTTCCCTCTTTGCAAGTACAAACTCATCTTTAACAGTATTCATATAACCGGTTTCATCTATAACCCCCGCCTTAAGAAGCTCATATGCAATCTCCACGACTCCTGTTCCGCAAATTCCGGCTGCCGGCTTATCCTGTATCGTCTTAAGTCTGATATGGTTATTGTTTAAAATTTCAATTCCACATACTGCCCCAGGCACACTGCCTGTTCCATGCGTAATATTCCCGCCTTCAAATGCCGGACCCGCTGCAGCAGATGCAACAAGTATCCGTTCTTTGTTGCCTATCGCCATCTCAGCATTTGTTCCAAGGTCTAACAGCACATTTACTTTATCTGTATCAGCCAGACCGCAGACCAGCATATCCGCCACTATATCTGCACCCACATAGGTACTTATGCCGGGAAGTATGCGTACAGGAACATCATACAAAACCTGCATCCCACCTGAATCATACGTGCCAAATACCGTTCTGACAGTTTCGCAAACCTCATCTGTACTATATGGGGTAAACGGTGCCACGCCAAGCGTATCACACGGATATCCCATAAGCAGGTGTATCATGGTAGTATTGGCTGCAACATTTATCATTTCAGGAATTATCCTATTCTTTGTGCAAAGCTTTAATATTCCCTTCCACAAATCCCGGCGTATACACTCCCTTAATTCAGCCCCTCTTCCATCCAAAGCAGCCTGTATCCGGCTTATTACATCTGCACCATAAATCCGCTGCTTATTAATGGCCGAATATTCATCTATCACCTTGCCCGTAATCATATCCGCAAGTGCCATCGCAATAGTCGTTGTGCCTATATCAATACCGATAATTGTCTTTGATACCTCACACCGGTCATATGTCCCGGAAATACTAAGAACATCACTTTCTTCCTCATTATTTTCAAAAACTTCTATATATATTTCCTCTTCAGGAACACATCTGCACGCAAGTCTTAACCCCTCCCTAAGCTCATTATCCGAAAATGCATTTTTATCGGATAATGTAGGCGGAGCATATCCATCTGTTATTTTTACACGGCATTTGCCGCAAGCCCCGCGCCCCCCGCATGGAGCCGGCATATACATTCCACTCTCATTTAGTATCTGAAATATAGTTTTATTACCATCCGGTTCAATCTTTATCCTCACAATATTCCCACCTACACATTACCTTAAAAGTGCCATTACACCATATTTTACTTGACTTGCCATGAAAAAGACTGCTATACTATACAAAAATATAAAGCCAAAAGGAGACATCATGCATAACATTACCGATGCACTTCCCCAATCCCAAATATATTTTCACACTCCCAGCAGTATCGCCAGAGCAACATTTCTGTATCCGATTTGCACAGGGCACTTTTACTGCGATAAAAATTACCTTGTCTCACGCAGCTCTTATGACAGCTTTCTTATGATACTTGCAGTTAATGGCCAGGGTATTCTGTCCACACCTGATATGGCCGGCTCCGAAAAAAGCTTTAAAAAAGGGCAGCTCGTTTTAATCGACTGCTATGAGCCTCACATGTATAAATCAACCGGTGACCTCGAATTTTACTGGGTACATTTTGATGGAATAAATGCCCGGGCTTATTATGAATACCTTAATTCACAATATGGTCATGTTATTGACCTGTCCAAAGAGCAGGCCACTGCACTCCTTTCAAACATGAAGCTTTTATTGCACGGCCTTTCCTCTAATCAGGGTCTTTCAGAAATACTTCTTGGCAAATATTTAACCGATTGTCTAAGCTTCCCTGCTCATATGGAAAATTGTTTTTTCAAATCTCCCTCACAGCACCATAATGAACTTTCTTCCGGCAAAGCAGCTGTAAGTGCCCCAAAAACAACAAGTAAAGCAGCCGTTGCTTATATGCGCCGCCACATGAGCGAGGATATCTCCATAGAATCCATCGCCTCTGCCATTTCATTAAGCCCATATTACTTCATAAGACTATTCAAAAAAGATTACGGTGTCTCTCCGCATCAATATCTGATGTCACTAAGACTTGACAGTGCATGTTTTTTCCTGCGTTCTACCCAGAGAACTATCAAAGACATTGCTTTTTCCTGCGGTTTCAAAAGTGAAAACAGCTTTTGCATTGCTTTCAAAAAACAACTTGGACTAACCCCAACTGCTTACCGAAACCAATAAAAACCTTATTTATAATTTTACCGGCACTGATATTCAGTCAATAAGTGCTTCTGCCATTTCATTAAGCTTGGCAATATCACCTTCCGTAAGTGCTGATTTTACTGATACAACCACTGGCACACAGGTAATATTTTTACTGTTTTCAAACATTTTCTGCATTACCTTTGCCGCCATTGGTGCCCACGAACCATTCTCAATAAAAGCGAGGGTACGCTTCTGATAATTGCGCTCAAGCAGATTGTGTATAAACTCCCTCATATGTGGAAATACATCGCCATTGTAGGTGATGGATGCCAGAACCAGCTTACCATAACGGAATGCATCTTCTACAGCCTCTGCCATATCACTTCTTGCAAGGTCACACACTACTACCTTAGGACATCCCTTCTCTTCCAGCATATCCGCAAGCTTCACAACAGCTGCCTCAGTATGTCCGTACACTGACGAATAAGCTATCATAACACCTTCACTCTCTGCCTCATAAGAAGACCATATATTGTACAAATTAATGTAATATGCAAGATTCTCTGTAAGCACCGGTCCATGAAGCGGACATATTATCTCAATGTTAAGTCCTGCAGCTTTCTTAAGCAACGACTGCACCTGGGCACCGTATTTGCCGACAATGCCAATATAGTAGCGGCGCGCCTCACATGCCCAGTCCTCCTCAACATCAAGCGCACCGAACTTTCCAAAGCCATCTGCTGAAAAAAGCACCTTATCGCAGGAATCATAAGTTACCATAACCTCCGGCCAGTGTACCATCGGTGCCATCACAAATGTAAGCGTATGTCTGCCCAGACTTAACGTATCACCTTCGCCGGTCACTATTCTTCTGTCAGCATAATCTGTTCCAAAAAACTGTTTTATCATCGTAAATGCCTTGGAAGAAGCCACCACCACTGCATCCTCATACTTATCCATAAAGTTCTTGATATTAGCAGAATGGTCAGGCTCCATATGCTGCACTATCAGATAA
>CAZBHM010000044.1:0-15057 GCA_964491975.1 uncultured Lachnospiraceae bacterium
AAACACCGGCAGCGGCACTTATGAGTGCAGAGCTTGCAGAGCTGGTAGATTTTTTTAGTATAGGGACCAATGACCTTACGCAATATACGCTTGCGGCGGACAGGCAGAATGGAAGGCTTGCAGGGCTTTATGATGAAAATAATCCGGCTGTAATTAAGCTTATTGAAATGGTAATAAAAAATGCCCATGAGAAGGGTATAAAGGCAGGCATATGCGGTGAGGCTGCCGCAGTGGTGGAAGGCTTTGCGGGAAAGCTTATAGATATGGGAATAGATGAAATTTCAGTAGCGCCGGCATATATCTCAAAAATCAGAAAAGTTCTCTTAGAGGTATTGTAATGCCAAAGATGGATATGAATTTTGCAGAATAATTAAAAGTGATGCAGTAGCAGCAGCAGATACACGCAACATTCCGGTTATATTTATTTCAGCATTTGAGGATGCAAATGATATAATTAAGGAGTTCAGCGGCGGCGGTACGGATTATGTGACAAAGCCGTTTATACCGGAGGTTATTAAGGCAAGAGTTGGGGCGTATCTTAAGCTATACGAAATGAATAAAGGTATGAGGGAGGCTTAAAGCAACAGGATTGGAGGCACTTCATATGGGAAAACTTAAAGATAAGCATAGGTATTACAGATTCAGGGCATGTGTTGTAAGTTGTCTGCTTGGAGCGGGAATAATTTTATTTGCTGCTAATACAAGAGACATTCGTACAATTGCTCCGCTTTTGATGCTCATGGTAGTAGTACTTGGATTTTATGAGGTAAAAGAGGTAATAGGAATAAATGCTGCTGTGACTACATTTATTTTGCTGTACCTTTTTGTGTTTGATTATCAATATACTGTGAACGCCACAGATAATCCGCGTGGTCTGTTTATTGAAATTTGTATGTCTTATGTGATAGAAATTATTGCATATTACAGGATACACAGACAGATAAGGAAAGACAGGACAAATGCAGAGATAATTGAAAAGCTTGAGGATGCACAAAACACTAAGGATGATTTTCTGGTAAATGTAAGTCATGAGATACGAACTCCGGTTAATACAATATGCGGAATGAGCGAAATTGTGTTAAGAAGTGAACTGGATGATAAGATACGGGAAGAGATTGGTGATATCCAGGCAGCAGGTAAGAAGCTGTTGTCCATTGTCAGTGATATTCTTGATTTTTCTGAGCTTTCTTCAGGAAAGATAGATGTTGTAAACAATACATACAACATAACGTCTACGATTAACAATGTACTTAATATGCTTATGTCAAGGCATGGGGCAAAAAATATAGAAATCATTGTGGATTGTGATGTTAATATACCTTTCGGGCTTGTAGGTGATGAGCAGAAAATTAGACGCGTTATGTTTAATCTGCTTGATAATGCGATTAAATTTACGAATGAAGGAGGAATAGAACTTTCAGTTTCTCACAGAAAAACGCCATATGGTATTAATCTTATTGTGACAGTGTCTGATACAGGAATAGGCATGAAGGATGAAAGTATTGAGAAGCTTTTTAAAAGCTTTAGTCAGGGTGATGCTCAAAGAAACAAGCCTGAGGGCGGCCTTGGCCTTGGGCTTGCGATATCCAAAGCACTTGTTGAAAAAATGGGCGGTTTTATTAAAGTTGACAGTGAGCTTGGAAAGGGAACAGTCATTCAGTTTGTTATTCCACAGATGGTATCTGATGAAACTCCGGTGATTGTTATAAGGAATCCTGAAAATATTAATGCTGCGGTGTGGATTAGTCTTGAAAAGGTACGCTACAGAGAAATAAGAGATAGATATAATGAGTGTATTAAGCATATGATTTCACAGCTTAAGGTAAAGTGTAATATATGCAGAGGTCTCGGCGATTTAAAGAGAAAGAGTGAATGGGAAGGGTTTACCCATGTGTTTATAACGATGATTGAGTATAATGCTGACCGCGAATATTTTGATGAATTATCCAAAAACATTAAGGTCATCATCATTATAAGTAAATGGGAAGAAAAAGAAATTACAAACAGACGGATTTATAAAATATATAAACCGTTTTATTCGCTTACTGTAGTAATGGCATTTAATAATGAGCAGACAGTTTTAGAAGCTGATAGCTTCTGCTATTCATTTAAGAAGTTTACTGCTCCATTGGCCAAGGTGCTTCTGACAGGTGACAATCTTATGAATATTAAGGTTATTGAGGGGCTTCTTAAGCTCTATGATGTACAGGTTGTTACAGCGGTAAGCGGTATGGAGGCGGTTGAAAAAATAGATACCATGGATTATGATATTGTATTTATGGATCACATGATGCCTGAAATGGATGGTATTGAGACACTTAAAAAAATCCGTGAAAAGAAAGGAAGCTTTTTTAGGGAAGTGTCTGTTGTGGCACTTACGGCTAATGTAGCTGCAGGAGTACGGGAGGTATTATTAGGCGAAGGCTTTTGCGATTTTATTTCAAAGCCCGTGGATGCGTATATAATAGGCAGAACATTAATCAGATTTTTACCGGAGAATAAAATTATATATAATGATGCCTATGATTTTGACATTGAACAGGATATAATCGATGAAGTGCCCATAGGACCATATGATTTTATGGCTGCTGCCAATGGAGATGAGGAAGGAAAGAAGTATCGCCAGAGTTTTGAGGCACCCGGAGCAAAACTTCTTGTTGTGGATGATGATGACAGTAGTTTTTTGGTAGTTGCAAAGCTTCTTGAGGCAACAAAACTTGAGATAGATGTTGCCAAAAGCGGTGAAGATTGTCTTAATAAGACCTTGGAAAAGGCATATAACATTGTTATTCTTTCTAATATGCTTCCGGATATGAACGGACGGGCACTTCTTAAAAAACTGAGAGTGCAGGAGAACGGTCTGTGCAAGAATGTTCCGGTTTTATTGCTTTCTACAAGCGTAACAGAGAGTAACAGGCAGGATTATATAGAGCAGGGATTTGACGGGTGTCTTGCCAAACCGGTTGACAGTCTGGAGCTTGAGGCGGAGATTCTTAATCTTTTGCCGCGTGAGCTTGTGGAGTACAGGCTTGATTATAAATCTGTGCAGACTGACAAGGATGCAGCAAGAATGCGCAGACACAGATTAAAGAAGATTGTCGTTACTTCGGACTGCGTATGTGATTTGCCAAATGATTTACTTGAACAGTATGATATAAAGATTATATATTTTTATATTGAAACTGCCACTGGCAATTTTCAGGATACAAAAGAGCTTGATATTGATAATATGGTAGGACTGCTTGAAAACAGAGAGAGTATGCTAAGACCTGTATGTGCCGGGGTTGAGGAGTTTGAACAATTTTATGCGGACATACTTACTGAGGCTGTAGATGTAATACATATATCAGCAGCCAGACATGTAGGAGCAGCATATGATAATGCCGTTATGGCTGCAAAAGGCTTTGCACATGTGCATGTTATTGATTCAGGCAGTATTTCAGGTGGACAGGGAATTATGGTACTGTATGCAGCAAAAATGGTGCAGGAAGGTTTTAGTGCGGATGAGGTCAGGGCAGAGCTGCTTAAAATAAGAGGAAGAATAGAAACAGGATTTTTGATTCCGTCAGTCAATTTATTTTATAACAGCGGCTTTTCAAACAAATTAAGTGCAAAGCTGTGTAATTTGCTTAAGGCTCATCCGGTAGTGAGACTTAAACAAAGTCAGATGAAATTGCTGGGAGTACGTTTTGGAGAGATTGAAGCTGCCAGAAGACATTTCATTTATTTCAGGCTTAAAAATAAAAAGAATATAGACCCCGGAGTACTTATTATATCTCATGTATGTTTAAGTGTTAAGGAGCAGAAGGCGCTTATAAAGGAAATTAACAGGAATATGAAATTTGATAAAATTATTGTTCAGAAAGCAAGCGTTACAGATGCATGCTGTTCAGGAATAGGAACAATAGGTGTTTCATATCTTTTGAGTGAAAAATAAGATTTTAAGAAAAATTATGAATAAGTATTCAAAAAATAAAAAAAAGCACTTGACAAATGAAATAGTCAGAGTATAATACAAAAAAGAAGGAGGCGTGCATCATGGCAGAGAAGTTAATGAAGATTGTAAATATAACAACTGAATATTTCTTTTACTTTTTTAACTTCTTTTTCCAGGGCTTTTACTTTTATAGCGTTGGTCTTTTTTGCTATGATAAACGTCACATGAATTACAGTACATGTTAAGAAAGTATTGAATTTAAGCCGATGTTTGCATAGCAAGCATCGGCTATATTTTTTTAGGAGGACAAAAATATGATAGCAGTATTAAAACCGGGAGTATCAGAGGAGCAGATTAGTAACCTTACACATTGGTTCGAGGAGAAGGGGGTAAGCGTACATAAAACTGTAGGTATGTATCAGACAATTCTTGGACTTGTAGGTGATACGACAAAGATAGACATAAGTCTTCTCGAAGCACTTGAAATGATTGAGTCAGTAAAGCGTATAAGTGACCCATTTAAGATGGCTAATCGTAAGTTCCATCCTGAAGATTCAGTTATAGATGTAAGCGGTGTTAAGATTGGCGGCGGTAATTTTGCAATTATGGCGGGACCGTGTTCAATAGAGTCAGAGGAACAGATTATAGAGGTTGCAAAGGCAGTCAAGGCAGCAGGTGCGAAGCTTTTAAGAGGAGGAGCATTTAAGCCAAGAACTTCACCGTATGATTTTCAGGGAATGGGCGGTGATGGAATTAAGCTTCTTTTGGAGGCGAAGAAGGAAACCGGCCTTCCTATAGTAACCGAGATTATGAATGCCAATCATTTGCCGCTTTTTGAAGAGGTTGACCTTATTCAGGTCGGTGCAAGAAATATGCAGAATTTTGAACTTCTTAAGGAACTTGGTAAGACAAATAAGCCTATTCTTTTAAAGCGTGGTCTTGCCAATACGATGAAGGAATGGCTTATGAGTGCCGAGTATATTATGGCAGGGGGCAATGAGAATATTATTCTTTGTGAAAGAGGTATCAGGACCTTCGAGACATATACAAGAAATACACTTGACCTTTCAGCAGTTCCAATGCTTAATGAGCTTACACATCTTCCTGTTATTGTTGATCCAAGTCATGCAACAGGAATAGCAAGAATGGTAGAGCCGATGTCATATTCGGCTGTTGCAGCGGGCGCAGATGGTCTTATGATAGAGGTTCATAATAATCCTGAAAAAGCTCTTTGTGATGGTGCGCAGTCACTTACACCAAAGCAGTTTTCGGGAATTACGGAAAATGTATTCAAAATACATGATATGATGTCAGGGTTAAAGCACTAATTGCTTAAGGTAATCAATAAGAATTGTAAGGGTTCAGTATATGAACCCTTACCAAATATGGAGGCTTTATGGAAAAGATTCATGTCAGCGCATCGGGAAGCTATGATATAATAATAGAAGACGGAATAATAGATAAGACAGGAGCGTATGTTGAAAAATTAGTTAAAGGCAGAAAGGCTGTGTTGGTTACAGATGATATAGTAGATGGTCTTTATTCGGCCAAAGTAATAAAGAGTCTTGAACAGTCGGGATTTTTGGTATACAGGTTTGTTATACCGCATGGTGAAACTTCAAAAAGTGCAGGCAATTTTATTAAGCTTTTAGAGTTTGCGGCAGAAAACAGGGTGTCAAGGGCAGATGTGTTCGTGGCACTTGGCGGTGGTGTTGTGGGTGATCTTACAGGCTTTGCGGCTTCGGCTTTTTTAAGGGGAGTGGCTTTTGTACAGCTTCCTACAACGCTTCTTGCGGCAGTTGATTCTTCTGTGGGTGGCAAAACTGCGATAGACCTTGTGGCGGGAAAGAATCTTGCAGGAGCATTTTACCAGCCTAAGCTTGTGCTTTGTGATACAACTACGTTTAATACATTGTCTGAGGAAATTTTTTCAGACGGTATGGCAGAGGTTATTAAATATGGAGCAATTATTGATGCTCAGCTGTGGGAATGGCTTAAAAAGCCGCTTGACCATGACAGAATAGAAAAAATAGTTGCGCGCTGCGTTTCAATAAAGAGAGATGTGGTTGAAAAGGATGAGTTTGATTCAGGTCTCAGACAGATTCTTAATTTTGGGCATACGTTAGGACATTCAATAGAAGCTCTTAGTAATTATGAAATTTCACATGGTAAGGCAGTTGCCATTGGCATGTCTCTTGCAAGTGAAATGTCAGTGAGAAAGGGATATTGTAAAGATGCCGGAATTACAGAAGAAATGAATGAGATGCTTAAGCTTCATAAGCTTCCTGTTTTTACAAAGTTTAGTGCTGATGAGCTTATTGTTCCGGTACGCTCTGATAAGAAGGGCGATAATGCGGGCGTTAACATGATATTTTTAGAAAGAATAGGACAGTATCTTATTAAAAAGACAACATTTGATGATATACATGCCATCCTTACGGATGTTATTGGAGGTAGAAACAATGATAGCAGAGGTTAAAGAAGCAAAGCTTGGCGGAAGCATTGCGGCAATTGCTTCAAAGTCGATGGCACACCGCTATATGATAGCGGCTGCACTTGCGGATAAGCCGGCATTTGTAAGCTGTCATTCCTCGTCGGAGGATATAGAGGCAACAAAGGCATGTCTTAAAGCAATGGGAGCTGGTTTTGAAGAAAAAGAGGGGGGTTTTATTGTGACCCCTATAAATGCGGATAAGCTTACGGATGGTATAAAGCTTCCGTGTAAGGAAAGCGGTTCTACCTTTAGGTTTTTGCTTCCGGTAATAGCGGGCTTTGGCAAAGAAGCAGAGTTTTTACAGGAGGGAAGACTTCCTGAAAGACCACTTTCTCCGTTGTATGAGGAAATGACCGCAAAAGGTGTTACGATGGCCGGACAGGGAGAAAATCCTTTTTGGTTAAAGGGACAGCTTACGTCAGGAGAGTACAGACTTGCGGGGAATGTTACTTCACAGTTTATAAGTGGTCTGTTGTTTGCACTTCCAAGACTTCCGGGAGACAGTAAGATTATACTTACTTCTGGCTTAGAGTCTAAGCTTTATGTTGATATGACAGTTGCAGTGCTCAAACAGTTTGGAATTGAGATTATAATAGAAGATAATACATATATCATAAAAGGCAGCCAGACTTATCATGCAAAGAACGGCAGCGTGGAAGGTGACTGGTCAAATGCAGCATTTTGGCTTTCGGCAGGAGCAATCGGAGCTTCTGCGGTAACAGTAACAGGACTTGACATGACATCACTTCAGGGTGACAGAGCAATAATAGAAATTCTTAAAGAATTTGGAGCTAAGATAAGTTACGATGCAAAGGATGCGGGCAAAGTTACGGTAGCACCCGGTAAAATGCATGGAATAAGAATAAATGCTATAGATATTCCCGATTTGGTTCCGATACTTTCAGTTGTGGCTTCATTTGCTGAGGGTGAAACTTTAATTTATAATGCAGCACGCCTAAGGCTTAAGGAAAGCGACAGATTAAAGACAGTTACCCAAGTTCTTAACAGTATGGGTGCTGATATAGAAGAAAAAGAGGATGGACTTATTATACATGGTGTTGATATGATGGAGGGAGGAACTGCTGTCGATGCAATGGGTGACCACAGAATTGCAATGATGTCTGCCATTGCGGCAGTCAGGTGTAAAAATCAGGTTGTCATCATGAATGCGGAAGCAGTTAATAAGTCGTATCCGGCATTTTTTAAAGACTATGTGACACTTGGCGGAAAGGTGGAAATAAATTAATGTCATCAATTATAGGAGATAAAATTAAAGTATCAGTATTCGGTCAGTCTCATGCAAAGGCAATAGGTGTCACAATAGATGGCTTCCCGGCAGGTTTCAGAATAGATATGGAAGAGCTTTCAGCATTTATGGAAAGGCGTGCTCCGGGAAGAAATGCTTTTTCGACATCGCGAAAGGAAGCGGATAAACCGGAATTTATTACGGGAGTGCTTGATAATATAACATGTGGGGCACCGGTTACAGCTCTTATTTATAATACTAACCAGCATTCAAAGGATTATGAAAATCTAAAGAAAGTGCCAAGACCCGGACATGCAGATTATACGGCACAGGTTAAATTTGGAGGTTTTCAGGATGTGGCAGGCGGAGGACATTTTTCAGGAAGAATGATGGCACCTGTCTGTATAGCCGGTGGAATGTGCTTACAGTACCTTAAGAATCAGGGGATTAATATTTATGCGCACATTAAAAGCATAGGCGGTGTTTATGATACTGTCGTCAATATGGCAGACAGCGTGCAGGCTGAGCTTAGTAAGGTTGCGGCTAAGGAATTTCCGGTAATAGACGATGAGCAGGGCGAAAAAATGAAAGAGGTTATCGCAAAGGCAAAGGAAGAGCTTGATTCAGTCGGCGGAGTGGTGGAATGTGTGATAACAGGTGTTCCGGCAGGCTTTGGTGACCCTATGTTTGATGGTATTGAAAATCGTATGGCAAAGGCTCTGTTTGGCATACCGGCAGTAAAGGGCGTTGAATTTGGTAATGGCTTTGAGGCGGCTTACTTAAGAGGATCAGAGAATAATGACAGCTTTAAGGTTAATGACGGGAAAGTGGTTACTGAAACTAATAATCATGGCGGAATACTTGGAGGAATTACTTCAGGAATGCCAATTGTACTGAGAGTGGCGATTAAGCCTACACCTTCTATTGCAAGGGCGCAGCAAAGCGTGAGACTTGAGACACTTACTGAAGAAAAGCTTGAGATTGTCGGAAGACATGATCCGTGTATCGTGCCACGCGCGGTACCATGCGTGGAAGCAGTTGCGGCTATCGTTATCATGGATATACTGGAGGGAAAATAAATGAGTCTTTTAGAATATAGAAATCAGATTGATAAGCTTGATGCTGAGCTACTTAAATTATTTGAGGAGAGAATGAAGCTTGCAAAAAATATTGCTGATTATAAAAAGGCAAATAATATGGCGGTGCTTGATTCCGGCAGGGAGCGTGAGAAGCTTGCAGCCATAACAGATATGGCAAGTCCTGATATGGCTGAATATGACAGAAATCTTTTTGCAGTTATGATGGACTTAAGTAAGGCATATCAGAGAAGGCTTAATTGTGCGGAAAATACTGTTACGGAAAAAATTAAGCTTGCAATAGAGGCTGGAACAAAGAAAATGCTTCCAAAGCATCCGGTTGTAGCATGCCAGGGCGTTGAAGGCGCATATTCACAGCTTGCAGCGGATAAAATTTTTGGAAATAACGAGAATATTGTGTATCTTCAGAATTTTGAAGGCGTGTTTGCGGCAGTTGATTCAGGTATGTGTAAGTATGGTGTACTTCCAATTGAGAACAGCACGGCAGGTTCAGTTAATCGTATTTATGATTTGATGATGAAACATAATTTCTATATCGTAAAGAGTATGCGGCTTAAGGTCGAGCATAATCTTCTTGTAAAGAATGGTGTCAATGCAGAAGATATTGAGGAAATATTTTCACATGAGCAGGCAATTTCGCAGTGCGCAGAGTTCCTTAAAGGATTCCCGAATGCGAAGGTAACGGTTGTTGAAAATACAGCAGTTGCAGCAAAAATGGTTGCTGCCTCGGAAAGAAAGGGTGTTGCCGCCATATCCTCTAAGAATTGCGCGGGTCTTTACGGACTTAAAATTCTTAAATCAGCCATTCAGGATAAAGACAACAATTTCACAAGATTCATATGTATATCGAAGGAGCTTGAGATATATCCGGGCTCAGACAGAACAAGTATAATGATGGCAGTTAATCATAAACCAGGTGAGCTCTATAAGATTCTCTCAAGGTTTTACGCACTTGGAATTAATCTTACAAAGCTTGAGAGCAGACCCATGCCTGAGAGGAATTTTGAATTTATGTTTTATTTTGACCTGGAGACTTCCATTTATTCAGATGAATTTATTCAGATAATCAGCGATTTATCAGCTTCCTGTGAGCAGTTTAAATATCTTGGAAGCTATGTGGAAGTTGTATGAGAAAGGGTAACTATGAATAGTAACGATAAAGGAGAGAAATATGGCAGGTTATGGATTACTGGGTAAAAAGTTAGGGCATAGCTTTTCGCCGCAGATTCACGGATTGCTTGGCGGCGGCTATGAATATAAGCTTTATGAAAAAAATGAGGAGGAGCTTGAAGCATTTATTAAGGAGGCTGGAAGCACATGGCAGGGGCTTAATGTGACAATTCCTTATAAAAAAGCGGTTATACCGTATTGTGACAGGCTTAGTGACAGGGCGAAGAAAATAGGAAGTGTGAATACTCTTGTATATCGTGACGGGATGCTCATCGGTGATAATACTGATTATTATGGATTTGAATGTATGGTAAAAAAGCTGGGAGTGCCGGTAGAAGGAAAGAAAGCCATTATTCTTGGTAATGGCGGTGCAGCACCAACAATAAGAGCGGTTCTTTCTGACATGGGGGCAGGAAGGATTGTTACTATATCCAGAAGCGGCAGCGATAATTATGAAAATATTTCAAGACATTATGATGCGGAGCTTATAATTAATACTACACCTGTAGGAATGTATCCGAGGGTTGGAGAAAAGGTAATAGTACTTTCAGAGTTTAAAAATTGTAAGGCAGTATACGACATAATTTATAATCCATTAAGGACGGCACTTCTTATAGAGGCAGAAGAACTTAAAATTCCATATATTAATGGTCTTTTGATGCTTGTGGCACAGGCGAAGCTGGCAAGTGAGATATTTAGAAATGTAACAATTGATGATAAAAAGATTGAAAAGATATGCGGTATTATTGAGGCTGATGTAAGAAATATCATGCTTATCGGTATGCCCGGATGTGGTAAATCGACTATTGGTGCAAGGCTTGCCAGTATAACCGGTAAAAAATTTGTTGACATGGATGCAGAAATTGAGAAGCGTGCAGGAAAAAGTATACCGGAGATTTTTAAGGATGAAGGCGAAGAATTTTTTAGAAGTCTTGAAACTCAGGTGCTTTCGGACATTTCAAAGGAAAAAAATCAGGTGATTGCAACCGGGGGAGGTATTGTTACTAAAGTAGTTAACAAGCTGCTTCTAAGACAGAATTCGGTGGTAATATTTATAGAAAGAGACCTTGAGACATTGCCGATAGCGGGAAGACCGATATCGCAGGCTAAGCCTGTGGCAGAGATTTATGCAGAGCGTATAGGTCTTTACCGTGCATACAGTGATTATGGCGTGGAAAATATTGGTATTGATGAGACGGTTGAAAAAATTCTGGAGGTGCTTAAATGAAGCTTTTGGTTATTAACGGACCTAATTTAAATATGCTTGGAATCAGGGAGCCGAAGATTTATGGAAAGGAAACCTATGAGGATTTACTTAAATTTATCGGTGATATATGTGCTGGAAAGGGTATTGAAGTGGAGTTTTTCCAGTCAAACCATGAAGGCGACATAATCGACAGGATTCAGGCAGCCTATAAAAAGAGTGATGCGCTTATAATTAATCCGGGCGGATACACGCATACAAGCGTGGCAATCCCTGATGCTATAAAGGCAGTAGATATTCCGACTGTCGAGGTTCATCTTTCGGATGTGACAAGCCGTGAGGAATTCAGAAAAATCTCCTATGTATCCTATGTTGCGAAAAAGACAATATATGGCAAAGGCTTTGACGGATACAAAGAAGCAATAGAGTTTTTGGAAGACTTTCTTGAAAGAGGTAAAACTTTGTAGTATAATGAAGTAAGCACTAAAAGAGTACCGGAAGGAGAACTATAATGATTTGGAATGAAGCGAAAGAGTGTATGAGCAGGGACGAGATATCAAGCCTGCAGGAAGCAAGACTTATTAAAACAGTCGATAATGTATATCATAATGTAGAATCTTATCGTAAGAAGATGCAGGCAGCAGGTATTGAACCGGGTGATATAAGACATCTGGATGATTTGGATAAACTGCCATTTACCACAAAGGATGATTTGCGTGATAACTATCCGTTTGGACTTTTTGCAGTACCAAAGAGTGAGATAGTAAGAATCCATGCATCGAGCGGAACTACAGGTAAGGCAACTGTAGTAGGATATACAAGACGCGATATAGAAGTATGGAGCGAGTGTGTTGCAAGATGTCTTACCATGGCCGGACTTGGCAAGGATGATACAATCCAGGTAGCTTACGGTTACGGCTTATTTACGGGCGGTCTCGGTGCGCATTACGGTGTTGAGAACCTTGGGGCAACGGTTGTGCCGATGTCTACCGGTAATACACAGAAGCTTATCACAATGATGCAGGATTTTTCAGTTACGGGTCTTATGTGTACACCTTCATATCTTATGCATATCGCTGAGACTATATGTGAGATGGGAGTTAAGGACAAAATCAAGTTAAAGGCCACAATTAACGGCGCAGAGCCATGGACTGACAATATGCGCCGTAAGATAGAGGACATGCTTGGAATTAATGCATTTGATATTTATGGTCTTAGTGAAATTATGGGACCTGGTGTTGCGATGGACTGCATCCATCATAATGGCCTTCATATTTTTGAGGATTATTTCCTTCCGGAGATTATTGATATTGATACACATGCAAAGCTTGGTGAAAATCAGAGAGGCGAGCTTGTAATTACGACACTTAAAAAAGAGGGTATACCGCTTATACGTTACAGAACCAAGGATCTTACAAGCATTACATATGAAAAATGCGAGTGCGGCAGAACACATGCAAGAATTGCACGTTTTACAGGTCGTTCAGACGATATGCTTATTATAAGGGGTGTGAATGTTTTCCCGTCACAGGTCGAAGCGGCACTTCTTACGGTTAATGGTATTACACCTAATTATAAGATTATAGTTGACAGAGTTAATAATCTTGATACCTTTGAAATCTGGGTCGAGGTTGATGAAAACTATTTTTCAGACCAGATTAATATGCTTGAGAAGCTCAGTAAAGAGGTTGAGCATACAATCACGATGGCAATCGGTCTTAAGGCTAAGATTAAGCTTGTAGAGCCAAGAAGTTTAGCAAGAAGTGAGGGCAAGGCTAAGAGAGTCGAGGACAGAAGAATTCTTGTATAATATTTGTATAAAGGGGCTGTTTTTACAGCCCCTTTTGTTAATCATTTATTACATCTGTTTTCTTACGATTCTGTATTCATCATTAAGCTTAAAGTAAGGGCAGTCATAGAATGTATCCGTCATAAAACGGCACATTTCATCCTCATCTAAGTTTACATCACATATATAACATTCATAATCATCATCGTAAATATAGTTACTGCAGGATTCGCAGTTTGACACATTTTGTTTCTTTTTATAAGCCATATTATTCACTCCTAAGTGCAACAACAGGGTCCTTCTTGGCCGCAAGGCGTGATGGGAAAAGACCTGCGATAAGTGTAAGTATGACACTTATTGCTATAAGGATTAGTGCGCCTGCCATTGGGAGTTTTGAGAGGTTACTTATATCAGTAAGAGACTTGATTATTATGTTGGCAGGTATGTTTATAAGCATTGTGGCGATTATGCCGAATGCGCCTGATACAAAACCAATAATCATTGTTTCGGCATTGAATACACGGGAAACATCCTTTTTGGAGGCTCCGATGGCACGGAGAATACCTATTTCCTTGGTACGCTCAAGTACTGATATATATGTGATAATGCCAATCATGATTGATGATACCACGAGTGAGATTGCAACAAAGGCAATAAGTACATAAGAAATTACATTAATAATGGTGCTTACAGATGACATCATAAGACCTACTATATCAGTATAATTGATTACATATTCGTCCTTACCCTCGGCAGTCATTTTGTTATTATACTCAGTAATTTTGTCAGCTATCAAATCCTTTGATTCAAAATCTTTTGCGTAAATGCTTATAGTCTTTGGATTGTCAAGGTCCACACTGTGAAGCAATGCAAGATTGCCTTCGTAGGTGGCTTCAGTGGTCTTTGGCTTCATCTGCTCCGCAAATGCTGCAAGAATCTGTTCTTCTGTCATCATGGACATATAGCCATTCATTTGTGCCTGTGTGGCTTCATCGAGTGTTGCAATGTAAGCATACACATCTTCGATGGTGATGGTGAAATCTTCTGTGTCAGCAGACTTAAATGGAATGCCTGTAAAAATGTCCGTATCCGGGTTAGCCATCTGCTGCTTTACGATTTCACTGGCATTTGTTGCATTTATTACATATTTTGTAAGGTCACTTGTATAAGCTATGGTGCCGGTTATGGCAGTGGCAATTGCATCCGGATTAGGACGTATAATACCGACTACCTTTATATCAGCAGCATTATTAACCACTGTCTGAAGTGCAACTGAATTATCTCGGATATCAACCCATGTCTTTGTACTTTCATCATATTGGTAGTAATCACTTGGAAGAACAAGCTTGTAGGTTAAAGAAAGTATCTCGTCATATGTGTAGCTGTATACGGTACTGTCAACAGGATTGCCAAGCATCATATCCTGCATGGCTTTTTCTGCTTCGGCAGGATCCTTAAGACCCAAAGAGTACATGGCAATATCACTAAATTCATTATTAGAGTTAATTACCATTACAACTTCGTTATAATTTTCCGGCCATCTTCCGGCTACTACATCATACTGTGTTTCTAAAAGCTTTCGGTCATCGAGCATTTCACTCCACATGCTCATGCCTTGAGAATATGCTTCAGGAATGGAATCTGCCATTTCTCCGTACATGCTGGTCATGAGTGTACTTGGGTTAACCTGAATAAATTTGTTATTAATATTGTTGGAGTATACATTTATTGAGGTGTCATATGTGTACTTGAGGGAACTTATATAGTCCGAAAAACCGCTCTCATCATTGGTTAAATAAGCTTTAAAAGCTTTGAGGTTATTAGCCTGAACCTCAGCCATCATGGTATTTAACATGTCAATCATCATGGTATTGGTATAAATAAGGTCAGGGTCACGGTCAGTTTTTGGAGTAGTAATATTCATCATGGAAGACATTAAACTTGTCATATCCATGGTTTCTGATTCAATTGTAATGGGGTATGAAGAAAGAGTATCCTCCTGTACCTTGTCAATGTATTCCTGAATACCATTGGAAAGTGATAAAATAAGTGCAATGCCTATGATACCAATGCTTCCGGCAAATGCAGTAAGCAGGGTGCGGGCCTTTTTAGTCATAAGG
>CAZBHM010000045.1:0-14786 GCA_964491975.1 uncultured Lachnospiraceae bacterium
TGGTGAGTATATCGGACTCGTTGTTTGCGGATTTTGTTGACGAGGATAAAAAGGAAGAGGAGTAGCTTGTGGCGGCACTGGAAATAAGGGGTTATACCACAGGTAAGCTTCGCCTTTTCAGGGAGAGCAGAGGAAATACAAGAGTAGAGGTATTTTTGCACCGGCAGAGTGGAACTGAAACAGTAAAGGCGGCTGCCGGTATAATTTCAGGAGTGCTCGGTAAAAGTCTTAAGGCATCGGATTCATGCAGGATGATAGTTGATAAGGAGCCTTCGGCATATGTGTTTTTGGAGGAGCCGGTATTTATGATGCTTAATTCAGTTGCATTTTGTCCGAAGGATGGTGAAGAAGTGTCGGGTGACAATTTTACATGTATGGAGTATGATAATGGTGAATTATTGCTTGGAATTGTGGATGGCATGGGTTCAGGGGTTGTTGCCGGAGAGGAAAGTGAGCTTGTGATTGAACTTCTTGAGGATTTTATGCGTGCCGGCTTTGATGATGAAGCAGCACTGTCACTTGTCAATTCCATGCTGATAGCAAGAAATGGTGAGCGCAGTCCGGCAGCAGTTGATATGGCAGTGGGTGATTTATACACAGGCTGTTTCAATTTTGTAAAGCTTGGTGCGGCTGCAACATTTATAAAAAGAAATAAGTGGGTGGAGGTGCTTAAATCTACCAATTATCCGATAGGTGTACTTAAGGATGTGGATTATGAAAATGTTGCCAAAAAGCTTTATGATAATGATTATATAATAATGGTGTCGGATGGAGTGCTTGATGCGATAAGGGCGGAAAATAAGGAAGAGGTGCTTAGTGGCTGGATAGCCGAAAGCAATAAAAAAAATCCGGGGGAATTTGCAAAATATATTTTGGAAAAAGCTCTTTTGGAGAGCCAGAATACGGCGAAAGATGATATGACAGTGCTCGTGGCAGGAATTTGGGCGAAAAAAGCTTGAATTTAGTCGGGATTTAGATTAATATTAAAAGTAACAGCACTGGCTGTTAGTAACAAAAGGATTAGGTTAGTATGAAGCTTGTAGAACAAAAGGTAAGGGATTATATTGCTTTGAATAATATGCTGTCTGATGGTGACGGGATTGTTGTGGGAGTCTCAGGCGGAGCAGATTCAGTGTGTCTTATCGCGATGCTTGCCTCGTTTTGCGGAGAATGCTCCATTAAGTTAACGGCTGTGCATGTGCATCATGGTATCCGCGGCCCGGAGGCTGACAGGGATATGCATTTTACCAGAGAGTTGTGTGATAAGCTTGGTGTTAAGCTTATTATCAAAAGGTATGATGTGCCGGAATATGCAAGACTTAATAAGCTTTCAGATGAGGAAGCAGGGCGAAGGTTAAGGTATCAGGCATTCAGGGAGGTGCTTGTAGAACGTGGATATGACAAGATTGCGGTTGCACATCACATAGAGGACAGCGCGGAGACTATTCTTTTTAATATGATAAGAGGAAGCAGGGCAGCAGGGTTAAGGGGAATACTCCCGGTGAATGGTGAAATTATAAGACCGCTTATGTGCCTTACAAGGACTGAAATTGAACAGTACCTTAATGAGTGCAACATAAAGTGGTGTAATGATTCGACCAATGCATCAGAGGAATATTCCCGTAACAGGATAAGAGAAACAATAATTCCGGCAATGAAGATGATTAATGACCGTGCAGTACAGCATATAATTGATAGCGGGAAATTTATTGGGGAGATGTATGATTATCTGGCAGAAAATGTGGAAGAATTATATACGAGGACAGTTCGCATTAACGGAGCGCGTGCTGAAATAGATGTTGAGACACTCAAGGCGGCACACAGACTTGAACGGCTTGAGGTAATAAAGAAGGCTGTTTGTATGGTTGCCGGTTCGCTTAAAGATATAACGGCCTTGCATATTGAGGCAGCAGATGAGCTTATTCTTAAGCAGTCAGGCAGAAGAATTGATTTGCCATATAATATTGAGCTTGTAAGAGAGCATGCGGTCATGTATGTGCATAAGAAAAATGTCCCACTTTTTGAAGCAGCGGCGGCGGAACTGACTGTTGATGTAACGAAAGCCGGTGCGTATAAGCTTCCGTATGGCTATGGTATGCTCTATGTGCGCCCTGTAAGTGAAGAAAATATAAATTTTAAAGAAAATGTATGTACTAAATTCATGGATTGTGATAGAATAGAAGATATTTTGATGCTTAGAACCAGAAGAAGCGGTGATTATCTTATGGTAAATCATGGGCAGTCTAAGAAAAAGCTTAAGGAATATTTTATCGACAATAAGATTCCTGCATCTGAGCGTGACAGGATGCTTCTGCTTGCGGACGGCAGCCATGTATTATGGGTGCTTGGGCATCGTATGAGTGATGGTGGTAAGCTTTCGGCAAATACGAAGCGGACAGTTGAGTTTAGATGGGAAGAACATGGTACAGAGGAGGAATAATATGAATGCGAATATTAGTGTTCTGATTGAAGAAGAGGATGTTGACAAGAGAATTAATGAGCTTGCCGAACAGATTAACAAGGATTATGCCGGTAAGTCGGTACATCTTATCTGCATATTAAAGGGCAGCATATTTTTTACCTGTGAGCTTGCAAAGAGGATAACGCTCCCGGTAACACTTGACTTTATGTCAGTATCAAGCTACGGCGGTGGAACCGAATCAAGTGGAGTTGTAAAAATTAAAAAAGATTTGGATGAGGCAATTGAGGGTAAGGATGTAATCGTTATCGAGGATATAATTGATTCCGGAAGAACTCTTAACAACCTTCTTAAGGTTCTTGCAACGCGTAATCCGAATTCAATACGTCTTTGCACACTGCTTGATAAGCCGGACAGACGAGTGGTGGATGTGGATGTGGATTACACAGGCTTTGTGATTCCGGATAAGTTTGTAGTCGGATATGGACTTGATTATGACCAGAATTACCGCAATCTCCCATATATCGGGGTTGTTGAGTTATAGAAAATTAAAGGAGGATTTTTCGATTGAAAACCAAGGGAATAGGTGTGTATTTTCTAATCCTTGCGTGTGTTCTTGTGGCGATGTGGTGGATGACCAAGGGAGCGGATTATAATGATGCCTATAATTATAACGATTTTTTAACGGATCTTGAGCAGGCGAAGATAAGCAGTATTGAGATTGTACAGAATGCAGAGGTTCCGACGGGTGAGCTTAAGGCTATTATTAAGGGTGAGCAGCCGGTAGAGATAAGTATTTATGTGCCGGATATTAATGCTGTTCTTGAAGATTTGGAGTCTGTCGGATTTACCGAATATAGGATTACTGATGTACAGAGAGACAGCTTCTTCCTGACGACGATTCTTCCGTTTTTGATTGCGCTCATTGTGATAATCGTATTTTTTACGATGATGAATAATCAGGCTTCGGGTGGAAGTAACAGTAAGGTGCTTAACTTTGGCAAGAGCCGTGCCAAAATGATGACAGATGCAGCAAAGAAGTTTACATTTAAGAATGTTGCGGGTCTTGAAGAAGAGAAGGAAGAGCTGGCAGAGGTTGTTGATTTCCTTAAATCTCCACATAAATATACGCAGCTTGGTGCAAGAATACCCAAGGGAATGATTCTTGTAGGTCCTCCCGGAACCGGCAAGACACTGCTTGCGAAGGCTGTTGCAGGTGAGGCAGGAGTACCATTTTTTAGTATTTCGGGTTCGGATTTTGTTGAGATGTTTGTAGGTGTCGGTGCTTCAAGAGTAAGAGACTTATTCGAGGATGCAAAGAAGAATGCGCCCTGTATAGTATTTATTGATGAGATTGATGCTGTTGCAAGAAGGCGTGGAACCGGTATGGGCGGCGGACATGATGAGCGTGAGCAGACGTTAAATCAGTTACTTGTAGAGATGGATGGTTTTGGCATCAATGAAGGAATTATAGTAATGGCTGCGACTAACAGGGTTGATATTCTCGACCCGGCAATTCTCCGACCAGGACGTTTCGACCGTAAGGTCATGGTTGGCAGACCAGATGTTAAAGGAAGGGAAGAAATTCTTAGCGTACATGCAAAAAGCAAACCACTTTCAGATGATGTATCCTTAAAGGATATTGCCAGAACAACAGCAGGCTTTACGGGAGCAGACCTGGAGAATCTTCTTAATGAGGCAGCAATTCTTGCGGCTAAAGAGGGTAAGAGCTTTATTAGTCAGGCAGATATTAACAGTTCATTTGTTAAGGTAGGAATAGGCGTGGAGAAGAAGAGCCGTATCATAAGTGATAAGGAGAAGAAGATTACAGCATATCACGAAGCAGGTCATGCGATACTTTTCCATCTCCTTCCGGATGTCGGTCCTGTTTATACGGTGTCAATTATACCTACGGGTGCAGGAGCAGCAGGTTATACCATGCCGCTTCCTGACAGGGATGAGATGTTTAACACAAGAGGTAAAATGCTTCAGGACATTATGGTAGGGCTTGGAGGAAGAATAGCCGAGGAGCTTATTTTTGACGATATTACAACCGGTGCAAGCCAGGATATTAAGCAGTCAACGGCACTTGCCAGAGCCATGATTACCAAGTATGGTATGTCAGAAAAAGTAGGGCTTATCCACTATGGCAATGATGAAGATGAAGTGTTCATAGGAAGAGACTGGGGTCACACCAAGAGTTATGGTGAGGCTACGGCAGCAGTTATCGATGAAGAGGTTAAGAGGATTATTGATGAGTGCTATGCCAAGGCGAAGGCACTTCTTATGGAGCATGAAAGTATTCTTCATAATTGTGCTAATCTTCTTCTTGAAAAAGAGAAGATTAATCGTGAGGAATTTGAAGCTCTGTTTGATTAAGAGTATACAATATGCACAAAAAAACTTGTCGAATTTTGTAAAGTTTGTGCACACTTAATTTGGATTGGATGATATAATTACTAACGTAAACCCCCCAATACATTATATAGTTTTTTGCTACACCCATAAAAAACGAAATACCTTCTCCGAAAAGGACAGCTAGTAGCGGCTGTCCTTTTTATTTGGTACAACAGTTTGGCCATGACCTTACAAACAGGATGATTATGCTTGCATAAATCAGACTGTTTGTAAGGTCATGGGCTAAACGCAGGAAAATGAGTAAAACAGGCAATGGAATTGCCGGTTAGCACGTAGTGCGGTTTTGCGAATGTTCCTGCGTGGCCAAACTGCTACATTTAGGGCAACAGTTCACCCAAAAGACGTTGATAAAAATAGCGGAGTACGCTATAATAATAATTGGAATGAAACAGGAGAAGCAAAACTAAGAATTTAGGAGGCAGAGCGTATAACGCTTATGGTTTTATGAATGAGTATGATGGTATCATTGTAGAAGCGCTATATAGTGACGGGACGGAAGAGTACAGGGTTCCGGCTGAGCCGATGAAGATGGAGGATGTAATGCTTACCATCAGAACGGCGAAGAATAATGTGACAGAAGTTTTTTTACTATGGAATAACAATAAGCTGCCTATGCAGAAGGTTAAAAGTGAGGGCAGATTTGACTACTACAGTATATTGGTATATGTCGGCACAGAGACAAGTAATTACTGCTTTGAAGTGCATTCTGCGGACAGATGTGTGTTTTATTCAAAAAAGGGTGCGCTTGAGGTGCATGACCCATATTTTGATTTTCAGATTATGCCGGGGTATACGACACCTGACTGGGCTAAGGGTGCGGTTTTTTATCAGATTTTCACTGACCGGTTTTACAATGGAGATACTTCAAATGATGTACTTGACAGGGAGTATGCGTATATCGGCAGGCATTCGGTAAGGGTTACTGACTGGAATAAATATCCCGATACAGATGGAATACGTGAATTTTATGGTGGAGACCTTAAGGGAGTTATGGATAAGCTTGATTATCTTAGTGACCTTGGAATAGATGCAATATATTTTAATCCGTTGTTTGTATCGCCGTCTAACCATAAGTACGATATTCAGGATTATGACAATATAGACCCGCATATTGGAAGAATAGTATCGGATAAGGGGGCACTTCTTAGAAGGGATGACCTTGATAACGCACATGCCACAAGATATATGGAAAGAGTAACCTGTAAAGCGAACCTTGATGCAAGTAATGAGCTGTTTATTGAGCTTGTTAAAGAGGCACACAAGCGGGGAATTAAGGTAATTCTTGACGGAGTGTTTAATCACTGCGGTTCTTTTCATAAGTGGATGGACCATGAGCATATTTATGAAGCCAGTCCTGACTATGAGAAAGGAGCCTATATTACGGCTGACAGCCCTTATAATAAGTATTTCAGATTCTTTGATGAGAGAAAAGAGGCATGGCCGGATAATGATAGCTTTGATGGCTGGTGGGGGCATAAAACGCTTCCGAAGCTTAATTATGAAGCTTCACCCGAGCTTGTTGAGAATGTGCTTGCCATTGCGAAAAAATGGGTTTCAGAGCCTTATAATGCAGATGGATGGCGGTTGGATGTGGCGGCTGACCTTGGACATTCAGGTGAGTTTAACCATGCATTCTGGAAGAAATTTCGCAAGGCAGTAAAAGAAAGTAATCCGGAGGCAATTGTACTTGCAGAGCATTATGGTGACCCTAATCAGTGGCTTATCGGCGGCGAATGGGACAGCGTTATGAATTATGATGCATTTATGGAGCCTGTAACATGGTTTCTTACGGGGATGCAGAAGCATAGCGATGCATTCCGCGGAGATTTGTTAGGCAATAGCGAAAGCTTTTTTGCAGCCATGAATTATCATATGTCAAGATATAATACACAGTCATTGTATGTTGCGATGAATGAGCTTTCTAATCATGATCATTCACGCTTTCTTACCAGAACTAACCGGACTGTAGGAAGGCTGGCAAGTAATGGGGCGGAAGCAGCTTCTAAGAATATTCATTCCGAAGTTATGCGCGAAGCCATAGTTATACAGATGACATGGCCCGGTGCGCCTACGATATACTACGGTGATGAGGCGGGTGTGTGTGGCTGGACCGACCCGGATAACAGAAGAACGTATCCATGGGGAAACGAGGATATGTCACTTCTTAAGTTTTATAAGGAGCTGATACGTATTCATAAGGAGAATGAAGTGCTTTGTACAGGCTCGTATAAGAGGCTGTATGCAGAATATAATATTATAGGATACGGCCGCTTTACAAGAAAAAGTCAGATAGTTGTACTTATTAATAACGATGAGAAAATGAAACGCATAAAGGTGCCGGTCTGGGAAGTCGGTGTGCCGGATACAGCGGTTATGGAGCGACTGATGCTTACAACAAAGTATGGATACACCTTTGAGAGACAGACATTTAATGTGGAATACGGATATTTGCAGATTGATATGCCGGTATTTTCGGCATATATACTTAAATATGAAACGGAGGATTAGAAATGTATCCTATATTACTGGAACTTGGACCAATTAAGATTGCAGGCTATGGCACCATGATAGCCATAGGCTTTATACTTGCAGTTTTTATGGCAGAAAAACGCGCTGAAAAGAAAGGGCTTAATAAGGAACTCATTTTCTGGCTTGGAATGACATGTATTATATCAGGCTTTATAGGCGCGAAGCTCATGTTTTACATTGTAGAAATTGAATATTACATGGAGGACTTGCGAAGGCTTCTCGATTTTAATGCAGGCTTTGTGGTATATGGCGGCATTATTGTGGGAATTCTTGCCGGATGGCTGTTTTGTAAGGTAAAGCAGCTTGAGTTTGGAAGATATTTTGACATAGTAATGCCTTCGGTTGCACTGGCACAGGCATTTGGCCGTATAGGCTGTTTTCTTGCCGGCTGCTGTTATGGAAAAAAGACGAATTCATTTATAGGCATAGCATTTCATGATTCAATGTTTGCACCTAATAATGTAAAAATGATTCCTACACAGCTTTTTTCAAGTGCGGCATTATTTGTTTTAGTAATCATTCTTGTAAAATTTGCAGATAATCCCCATAGAAGACCGTATAAGGTTGCGGGACTTTACATGATTTTGTACAGTATCGGGCGTTTTATAATTGAATTTTTCAGAGGTGATGAAAGAGGAAATGTAGGGCAGCTTTCCACATCACAGTTTATATCAATAGGAATAGTAGTAGCAGGAATACTGGTGTATAATATGTCGTCGATTCTTGACAGATTTAAGCAGGAAAAGCCGGCAGAAGACAGAGATAATAATGAGCTGCTAAATGATATATTTGGCGAGAATAAGCCGGAAGATACAGAGATTACGGAGGATAGAGATGAAGCTTGATAGATTTGTGGACAATATAAAATATTGCAGTTATCCTGAAAAGGCAGAGGGCTGGGTTGATAAGGTGTATTATCCAAGAAAAATGACTGTTGACAGCAAGGTCCCTGAGGGACTTGTATTCGGAAGGGAAGGGTTTACCGAGTTTAGGGTAAAGGCTTGGAAAGAAGTAGAGGAAACAGGCTACGGTGTATATTTTTATGAGGAAGCTCCGAATGTGTGGGTTAAGCTTGATAATACAAATTATAATGTTACAGTAACGCTTGTTAATCCTACAGAGAGTGAATATAAAGCACATATTCGTGCCAATGGAATTTTGAAGGCTAATGATATAATTGTAGAGCCGGGTGAGGAAAAGGCAGTTGATTTTATAATTTGTGTTGTTAATGGCGAGGTGCGCATTGAACTTCTTCCGGGACATTTAAGCGAGCTTTCAGAAGATGTGCTTTGTGGCAGTATTTTTGTAAAATCCGTTGATATTAAGCTTATTGATGCACTTTTGCCGGGGGAGAAGCCGTCAGTTTATCTTGCTTCGGATTCCACGGTGCAGCCTTATGGGGATAAAGAGTATCCGCTTACAGGCTGGGGACAGGAGCTTCATCTTTTCTTTGAGGAAGAGAGGGCTGATGAGGACAGGCATCTTCGCAAAAGAACCGTAGAGGGAACGGATGTAATAATTGAAAACAGGGCAATCGGAGGCAGAAGCTCTAAGTCATTTATTGAGGAAGGAAGACTTGACGAGATTCTGGCATCGATAAGACCGGAGGACTATCTTTTTATACAGTGGGGACATAATGATGCGACTGCGATAAGACCGAACCGTTATGTGGCTGTTAAGGATTTTGATATTTATATTCAGTATTATATTGATGCAGCAAGACAGAGAGGTGCCATTCCGGTGCTTGTAACACCGGTTGCAAGGCGGAATTTTGATGAGCCCGGTGGCTTTAAGATAAGCTTTGAAGAGTACAGACAGCAGATGATAAGGCTTAGTAAGGAGCAGAATGTAGTGCTTCTTGACCTTGGAAAGAAAAGCGCAGAATTTGTAGAGACACTTGGCCCTGAAGGCAGTAAGGATGTGTTTATGTGGCTTCTGCCGGGAGAATATCCTGACGGCAATTATGCGGATGGTCTTTCAGACAATACACATCTTAAAGAATATGGTGCAATGAATTTTGCCAATATTCTTGCAGGACTTATAAAGGAATATCAGGGTGATGGACAGCTTGATGCACTTAAGGCATCAGTAAAGCCGCGTAAGAATATCGCAAAGCCGGTAAGAAATGTAAGAACCCCTGATACGTTAGAGAATGCTTCGGTGATTAGCGGCTTTGCAATGCAGGAGCTTTCAGTTGAGGGCGATAATGCTAATTTTCTCCTTAACTGGAATAGTGTAGCTTCGGCAAAATTTTACCATGTGTACAGAAGAATTAAACAGACGGGTTCATATGAGCTGGTTCGTAAGCTTACAGCGAAAGAAAAAGACACGGCTGCAACACTTCCGTTTGCAGCACCGGCAGGAAAGGTGTATGAATATTATGTGGAGGCAGTGACGGCAGCAGCAGATGGCAGGGAGTGTGCAAAAAGCCGTGTGATTGAGATTGATCTAACAGTTCAGTCATGACCTTACTTTCGTAATTTTGCAGTATGGAGAATAGCGTGGGCTGAACTGTTACTATATAACGAATCTGTAGCTGACGAATCTGTAAAAAATTTGCTAAGCTGAAGTGAAAAGTTTATTTCCACTTTGTGAATGGGTATGATGTTAGTCCTGACAGCCATCTGTAAAATTATTTTTTGAGAGGGTAAGGTTTTAACACAACCTTATCTTTCTCTATTTTATGAAGTTCAAAAGCTTCAAGTTTTTCAAATAAATCGTGATACATAAAGTCTGCAACATCGAGAGGACTTTTGCCTCCCAACTTCTCTACAGGAGCTGAATTAACATGACTGAGAACGGTGTTTAATGCATTCTGAGTTGTAAGTCCTAAAGCGTGTAAGTCAGTGCCTTTTGGGAGAATGTATCTTAATTCGATATGCTTGTTTTCCAAAGAGCCTTTCTGACCGGACTGCATTGGGTCACAATAGAAAACTCTTGTACGTCTTGTGCCATCTGCACCTGTTTCAAGGGCATCAGCAGAGGAAAATTCAGTGCCTCTGTCTGTTAAGAGAATATGCACGTTTTTTATATCCCTTTGCTTTCTTTTTGGACATTCTGCGAGAAACCTGCCTGCGCAAATCCGTTACTGTGATTCCTGCAATTTCGTGAAAAACATCTCCTTCAATGTAGTTGTAGAGAGTTTTTTCCGAGATACCAATTTCAGGATGAGCAGTAAGTATCTGATAAGGAGACTGACCTTTCTTGAGGAGAGGGGCAACGATATCAGCAATTGCTTTAGTTTCTGAAGTAGCAAGGTTAACACCCTGTCTGGAATCAATTAAAACAGACCGGTAATCCATTTGAGCATCCACCGGGCAATAGGTGTATTTATCAAAATGGCATTTTGACCAGTTGGAACACTCGTTGCAGGCTCCGGGAGTTCTGTCTCTGCGGGAACACTTAAAAGGATTGTATTCAGGACAATCAGGAGTGCAGGGTCTTCCATATGGACATTTGCGGTAATTGTTACATTCAAGAGGCATCTTGCATTTGTGTGTAAGTGACTGGTGAAGTTTTATTTCTTTGCCAACAGTCTGTGCAATGGCTGTCAGACTACAAATTCAGTGGTCAGTCATTGAGCGAATGGTGTAAGGTAAATGATATTCCAACGTCAACATTAGCCGGATACAAGGGACAAAATAATTTTTGCTTTCTACTATCTAACGAATCTGTAAAAAAATTTGCTTGACAATCTAAGTTTTTTGTGCTAATCTATATACTGTTCAAAAGAACAATATATATTCCAAGCGGGTGTAGTTCAATGGTAGAACACTAGCCTTCCAAGCTAGATACGTGGGTTCGATTCCCATCACCCGCTTTTTTGCTGCAAAAAAGTGGCTCTCACTATAAGAAAGTGAGAGCCAAAATTTTTACTTTTAGCCTTTGGGTGGTTTGATCGATTCTGCAATTGATGCTTAGCGGTCATTAATAGGCATATATTCACGTCTTTTTGCAACGCTTATATAAGCAGGTCTTATAATCTTTTCAGCACTTATGATTTCTTCAAGTCTGTGCGCACTCCAGCCTACTATTCTGGCAACGGCAAACATAGGGGTGAAAAGCTCCTCAGGAAGCCCGAGTGTTCTGTACATAAAACCACTGTAAAAGTCTACGTTAGTGTTAACACCCTTATACATCTTACGCTTGCTTGAAATTATTTCAGGAGCGAGTTTTTCTACAAGTCTGTAAAGAGCAAATTCATCATCAAGTCCTTTCTCATGTGCGAGTCTGCCCACAGAATCCTTAAATACTTCTGCACGCGGGTCAGATACTGAGTAAATTGCATGACCGACACCGTATATAAGACCACTTTTATCAAATTCCTTTTTCTCAAGAATATCGTTTAAATATCTGGCAACGGCTTCTTCGTCTTTCCAGTCAGAAACCTTGCTTTTTAAATCATCAAACATTTCAACAACCTTGATGTTGGCACCTCCGTGGCGGGGACCTTTAAGTGAAGCAAGCGCAGCTGCCATGACGGAATAGGTATCTGTACCTGACGAGGTCACAACTCTTGTCGTAAATGATGAGTTGTTGCCGCCGCCGTGCTCCATGTGAAGTATGAGCGCAAGGTCAAGTACCCTGGCTTCAAAGCGCGTATAGCTTTTGTCAGGACGAAGCATGAGCAGAATGTTCTCAGCGGTAGAGAGCGAAGGGTCAGGCTTGTGGATATAAAGACTGTTGCCTGTACTGTGACTATATGCCTGATAGCTGTATACTGCCAGCATCGGAAACTGGCTTATAAGGTTAAGACACTGGCGCATAACATTAGGAATACTTGTATTTTCTGCATCACTGTCATATGAGTAAAGTGTGAGAAGGCTCTTTGCAAGAGTAATCATAAGATTTTCACTCGGTGCCTTCATAATTACGTCTCTTACGAAGTTCTGTGGAAGCATCATACGACTTCCAAGCTCTTTACGGAAAGCGGAAAGCTCTGAGGCTGTCGGGAGTTCTCCGAAAAGTAACAGATATGTAATTTCTTCAAAGCCAAAGCGGTCTTCTTTAAGAAAGCCTGCGGTAAGGTCTTTTACATTGTAGCCTCTGTAAAATAATTCACCGGCACAGGGGATTTCTTCGCCATTTACAATTTTCTTGGCGTTGACCTCTGAAATGTTAGTAAGTCCGGCTCTGACACCCTTGCCATTAAGGTCTCTGAGACCTCTTTTAACGTCATATTCCTGATAAAGGGAAGTGTCAATTTTGTCTCTTGCAGTACATATCTGTGCAAGCTTATGTATCTGCGGGGTTATTTCAAAAATAGCTTCTGCCATAAGTACCTCCATTCTGCCGCAGGGGCTATATGATTGTAACAGCCGGCCAGACTGTTGTATATATAATAGCATTAACAAAAATATGGTGTCAAGAAAAAAGTGCAGTTTTAATAGTTTCTTAATGTTTCTTAATCTTGTTTCTTGACAAAGGCTTGTTAAGTGGTATACTTTACTGTAAAAGTTACAGATGCATTAAAAAGGGGCAGAAATATGAACAAACTTGACAGAACATACAGACTTAGAACTTCAGATTTTGACAGATATCATAAGATTTTACCGGCTACACTGCTTGACATGTTTCAGGATATGGCAGGGGAGCATGCAGATTATATAGGTATAGGATATGACGGTATGCATGAGAATAATCTTTTCTGGATACTGCTTCGTGTTAAGTACGAGGTAATAAGAATGCCAAAGCTTTATACTGATATAACGGCATCTACCTGGCCGCATGAGCCAAAGAAGGGTTTTTTTGTGCGTGATTATGTGATATCAGATGCAGACGGAAATGAGCTTGTTATTGGCAGCTCGCAGTGGGGGATTGCTGACCTTACCACGCGGAGACTGGTTGCACCAAAGAATGTAAAATATGACATAGACGAGTATTATCCCAAATGCAATTTTGATTATGAGTTGAAAAAGCTTAAGGATTTTGAGATAACTGATGATTTAGTGCCGTATGAGATTATCAGCGGCTATACGGACATAGATGTTAATGGTCATGTTAACAATATAAAATATGCCAATTATGTTATAAATGCGATAGAGCTTGGTAAGGATGAGATTATAAAGGATTTTCAGATTGACTATAGGAAAGAAGTTAAAGAGGGGGAAAAGCTTCTGGTATATCATGTGCGAGAAGGAAATAATATATGTTGTAAGGGATGTGACCTGAACGGGCAGGTAAGATTTGTTACAGGGATAACCGTAAGCAACAGTTCAGCAACGCAGGAACATTCGTAAAACCGCACTGCGTGCTAATCGGCAATTACATTGCCTGTTTTACTCATTTCCTTGCGTTTAGCCCATGACTTTATAAACAGTCTGATTTATGCAAGCATAATCATCTTGTTTATAAAGTCATGGCTGAACTGTTGCAAAAATCACTTACGAAACAGCTTGATTTATGCTATAATTATAGTGTATCAGGCTGTTTTTTGCGTTTTGTAAGGGCTTATTATGGCTCTTTGAAGGGTGCGTCATATGTAGGTAGGAGGTTATTTTTATGTTTCAGATAGGAGATTATATTATTTGCGGAAGTAATGGTGTATGTAAGGTGATGGATATTGGCAGCAATGTTCCGGGAGCCGTGGAAGGCAGGGTATATTATACGCTTACATCGGCCTATCAGAAGGGAACGGTTGTATATACACCGGTTGATAATAAAAAGGTTGTAATGCGCCCCATTCTTTCAAGGGAAGAGGCTGAGGAGCTTATTGCAGGAATAAAAGACATTGACATGCTGTGGGTAAGCGATGATAAGAAACGAGAGGAAACTTACAAGGAGGCACTCCGCTCATGTGACTGTAAAAAGCTTGTTGGTATTATTAAAAATCTGTACAACCGTAAGAAAGAGCGCATGGCTGCCGGTAAGAAGAATATAACAAATGATGAGAAATATTTTAAAATGGCAGAGGATATACTTTATGAGGAGCTTGCAATTTCACTTGGGATGGACAAGAGTGATGTAAAGCAATATATTATTGAAGTCGCTGATTAGAAAGAGACTATGAAGAAAGTTTTATTAGAAACATGGGGAACGCCCGCTTTGGCAGGCGTTCCCCATAATGCTTAAATCATAGATTCTAATGCTGTTGCAAGCTGGTCAGGACATGATGTCGGCTTATAACCACACTTGATTCCTTTAAGTCTCTCGATTGCTTCCTCAGGCTTCATGCCTTTAACGAGGGCAGCTATTCCCTGAAGATTGCCGTTACAGCCACCGTAGAATACTACGGAGTCAATAACACCATCCTTTAATTCAATATCAATGGCCTGTGAACAGGTTCCGGTTGTCTTGTATCTCATGTTGTACCTCCTGTATGATAATTATAACAAAGGCCCAACATATAAAAGTTGAGCCCTTAAGTAATGCCGGCGACCGGAATCGAACCGGTACGGGAGATTAGTCCCGCAGGATTTTA
>CAZBHM010000046.1:0-14506 GCA_964491975.1 uncultured Lachnospiraceae bacterium
GGTAATATTATTATAAGATTTCATGTACAAATTACTTAAACCTGTCAAAAAATATTTATTGCTTCTATAGTCAGGAAAATTTTCATTAATAAATGCCAGTGTTTCCCTGCCAAGCTCCGTGGCATCCTTGTATGCTGCAAGCCTGCTTATGCGCTCCATGGAGCTGCAAAGCAGAATCCTTACACAAAAATATTCAAGCTCACTTCCATAATCCTTATCAAACCCATTTGCACGATAATAGTCTATCGAATTTTTAAGTACGGGAAAAATATTACGAACCTTCTCTTTCTTAAAAGTCGTCATGGTAGAATTACTGCGCCTTATACGTACCGCAAGCGGCTCTTCAACCGTAACTATCTTCTTAAGATGCGGAATAAGATTCAGATAAAAAGCCGTATCCTCATAAATATATCCCTCTGGAAAAGTAACTTCCGCCTTATCAAACACCTCCTTGCGGTATATATGTAAAAATGGTGATACCAATGCTCCAAAAAACATATCCCTGGCAGAATGTGCCGGCTTTGATGCAACATATTCTTTAAGTATCACTTCTTTACCCGCCTCATATGTAGTATCCGTATAACCGCATGCCACATAATCAGCAGCATTCTCCTTAGCTGCGGCATACATCCTTGCAAACATCTCTTTCCTGACAAAATCATCAGAGTCAAGAAAACCTATATATTCTCCCCTGCATACCTTAAATGCAAGATTTCTCGCAGATGCCTGCCCACCGTTTTGTTTATGAATAACCTGTATCTTATCCGGATACTTCTCTTTATACTCATCAAGAATCGCTCCACAATTATCAGGTGACCCGTCATCAACAGCAACCACCTCTATGTCTCCGATTGTCTGGTTAATCAATGAATCCAGACATCTTCGCAAATATTTCTCTGTATTATACACCGGAACAATTACGCTAATCTTTGGTCTGTTCATTTTATTCACTCCCCACCTTGGCTTTTGACACAAATATATTTCTTCAACTATAAATTTTATCACATTTTACCTGTAATGTAAACAAAAAAACCTTTTTACACCTATAAACCTGCCGGTTTATTTTTCGCTCCTATTACGAAACTCTGTCGGTGTACATCCCATCTCCTTTTTAAAAACCCTGCAAAAATGCTCATAGCTTTCAAAACCGTATTCTGCGGCCAGTGCCTTTGCCGGCCTTTTGGAATATTTAAGACGATTACATATATTTTTTATTCTTAACTTATTAATATAAGTCTTTACCGTCATATCATATCTATTTTTAAATATTCTGAACAGATAACTCTCTGATACCCCGAAATACTCTGAAAGCTCTGCCACATTCTTAATATATGCATAATTTTCGTCCACATAGTCCAATATCGCCGCCGTCTTATTATTTACTTTTTTATCATCACCCAAAAAAACTGTCTCTTCCGGTGTTTCTGCTTCAAGCTCCTGTGCAAGCATTCCGAATACCTTCGCAAGCTTAAGAAAATTATATTCATCATCCGGCCAAAACTCATCTGTCATCTTTTTTATATCCGCAAGCTTAAGCGCACCAATATGAATACATCCGGCTTCAAATATAGTATTAATTCCATCAATTGCAGCCGTGGCAAAATATCTCTTAAGGTATATTTCTGAAAAATGAATGCAGATCCCCGAGAAGCCTCCTGTTCCCCTGCTTTTGTGGGGCATTCCGCTTTTAAACAGAACTGCATCCCCTGCTTTTGTGGCAAATTCCATATCTTTGGTGCTAACTGTCCGCATGCCTTTTTCGAGTATATATATCTCATAGTCATTATGAAAATGAAATTCCGGCATTATAAAGCCTTCCGCATGCTCTTCATATGACATCGTATAACTGACATTTATAAATCTTCGCTTTGAATTCACTTTTATCGCCCCTATAACCTGTGTTTTCTTATCAAAACAGGCAAGTACAATATCCATTGTACCGCACATACAGTCAGTATACCAAAGTCCTAATCCAATTACAAGCTTTACATAACTTATACCGGCTGTTGTAACATACCGATATTATTCACTTTATATCAATACTAGTAATTTCAAATTCATTTTACATCATTTAATCTTTTAAAAATACTCTGTATAATGATATCAAATAATATCAAATTCAATTGACTTTAAGGAGGTTTATAATGCGGACACTTATTAACTTAGACCGTGACTGGCGGTTTTTCTCAGGAGACCTTGCCCCACACGAAGATACTGACCATTGGGGTGGAGCAAAAGCACACAGCTATGGTTTTGGCGCGACATCAGCCACACTTGATGATACAAAATGGCGAAAAATTAACCTTCCGCACGATTTTGTAATGGAAGGTGATTACACCAGAAAACATAATGAAACTGCCGACAGCATGTCAAAAATCCCGGAAATGGAAAGCATCGACAGCAGACATTTTGCAGGAGGCTCACTTGCAGGCGGTATCGGCTGGTACCGTAAAACTTTTACACTTGGCCAAAATCCTGAAAACAAGCGTGTTTTTCTTTGCTTTGGCGGTGTTTACCGTAACAGCACTGTATATCTTAATGAATATCTTGTCGGCAGCCACAAAAACGGCTACACCGGATTTACCTATGATATAACTGACTTTATAAACGCAGACGGCGACAACGTACTTGCGGTACGGGCAGACTCCCACGGCAGGGAGGGTTGGTGGTATGAAGGCGGCGGAATATACAGACATGTATGGCTTGAAATTAAAAATGCTGCCTATATCGAGGAGTCTGGTGTATATATTGCAGCGCAGACAGATTATGAAAAAAAATCTGCCATTGTGGATATCGAAACCGAAATCACAAATAAAAATCTTACCGCAAAGGACATTGTGGTTGAGCATGTAATAAGGGATGCCTGTGGCAACACCGTCGATTATATAAGTCAGCCTTTAGAAAAAGACGACACCATTTCCGTACCCGCATGGGACAGCGGCATTCATAAAACACGTATTTTAATGGATGACATTAAGCTTTGGTCACTTGAAAATCCTTATCTTTATACACTTGAAACCAATATTTATACGGATTCGGAAAAATCTGACAGCGAAAGCCTTTAGAAAAAGACGACACCATTTCCGTACCCGCATGGGACAGCGGCATTCATAAAACACGTATTTTAATGGATGACATTAAGCTTTGGTCACTTGAAAATCCTTATCTTTATACACTTGAAACCAATATTTATACGGATTCGGAAAAATCTGACAGCGAAACCACCACTTTCGGCCTAAGGCATACATATTTTGATGCGGATAACGGATTTTTCCTTAACGGCAAAAAGGTGATAATAAAAGGACTATGCTGTCACCACGACCATGCCGGCACCGGTATTGCCGCAACCGATGACATCATAAGATACCGTTTAGAGAGCATGAAGGCCATGGGAGCCAATGCCTACCGCTCAGCTCATCATCCGCCCGCAAAGGAGCTTCTTGACTATTGCGACCGTATGGGGATTCTCGTATTTGATGAAACACGCCGCATGTCAAGCTGCACTAATGACCTTGAGGCATTAAGATGGATGGTAAAACGTGACCGCAACCACCCCTCAGTATTTTTATGGGGCATAGGCAATGAAGAAATTTTTTCACAGGACAGGCCTGAAACCATAAGAACTACAATAACTATGCGCATGGAAGTAAAAAAGCTTGACCGCACACGCCCGATTACCTCTGCCGTTGTATGCTGGAATGGCAAAGAGCGCTTTTCACATGCCAGAAATTACCTCGATGTCACAAAGGAACTTGACATCATGGGCTTTAACTACTGTAACACTGCATGGGATGACTATCACGAGATACGCCCCCAGCAGCCTGTCATAATCACTGAAGCCTCCTCTAACAGCTGGACCCGCGGCTGCTATGAAACTAATGAGGCTCTTGGCGAATATTTTATATATGACCCTGATAATGAAAATAAGTGCAAATCAGGCAAAAAGGCCATGAAGCTTAACATGGGAGAAGGTGAATGGAAATATTTTGCCGAAAGACCGTATCTTAGCGGAATTTTTCTGTGGACAGGCATCGATTACCGCGGTGAACCAACTCCGCTTGCATACCCTGCCGTATATACGCAATTTGGAATACTTGACACATGTGCCTTTAGAAAAGACAATTTTTACTATTATCAGAGCTGGTGGCAGGATAAGCCGGTGCTTCATCTGTTCCCGCACTGGAATCACCCGGATAAGGAGGGCATGCCTCTTACCGTATACTGTTACAGTAATCTTGATTGTGTGGAGCTTTTTGTAAACGGTAAAAGCTATGGCAGAAAAAACATGGATAAAAACTGGTATCTTTCATGGGATGAGGTAATCTATGAACCGGGCTGTCTAAGTGCCAAAGGTTATAAAGACGGTAAAGAAGTTCTGTCTGAAAAAATTGAGACTACCGGTGCGCCTTATGCGCTCGGTCTTGAAGCTTTTAGTGATACGATAAGCAAAGAAAATGGTACCGGAATCATAAGGGTAAGTGTACTTGACGAGGACGGCCGGTTAGTACCAACCGCTGACTCTTTAATTAATTTCACGGTTGAAGGTACCGGCACTTTCCTTGGAACCGGTAATGGCTGCCCCGGCGACCATGATTCTGAAAAAGTGCCACACAGACGGGCATTTAACGGTCTCTGCCAGCTACTTGTAAGTGCTACAGGCAAGACTGCCGGTGATATAAAAATAACTGCTTCCTCTAAAGGACTTAAAAAAGCAGAACTGCTTATTAAAACACTTTAGGCTCTTACAAACAATGCCTGTCCTATAAATACATGGGACAGGCATTGTATTTTAAAAGCACTATTTTTCGATAATATCCCTTATCTTCTGCATCTTAGTATCAAGCAGATTGCTTATGGCTGCACATTCATTAAGCTCATTAGCTGTTTTAAGAAGGACATCCTCTTCAAGCTCTTTTTTATAGCGGAGTCTGTGCTCTAAGTTAGCCCATGACTCCATGGCTATGGTTCTTAGCTGAACCTCAACCTTAATAAATTTCTTCTCATTTGCCAAAAATATCGGAATTTCAACTATAAGGTGAAGACTTCTGTAACCATTAGGCTTTGGATTCTTGATGTAATCCTTTACTGCAATAAGCTTAACATCATCCTGCTTGATTAAGCAGTCCGCAAGCATATAAATATCATCAAGGAAACCGCAGATTACCCTTACTCCTGCAATATCGTTAAGATTCTTCTCCACTGCCTCGTTGGTAAATGGCAGGTTCTTTCTCTCAAGCTTTCCCTGAATGCTGTCTATGGACTTAATGCGTGTCTTAATACTCTCTATCGGATTACGCTCATGGCGTAATGAAAACTGCTCATTAAGCACCCTGAACTTAGTCTCTATCTCATACATCGCACAGCGGTAATATGCCATAAGCGTTTTGGTCCGGTTCATCATCTCAACTAGTTCTTCTTCTGTTTTACCCGATAAAAATCGTTCAAGTTCTTCTCTCATGTATTCCTTCTCCTATGCTACTCCATTATACCCAGCGAAAGTTTCATGGATAAAATTCTATACACTGATTCCTCAATCTGCGCTTCTGATATTTCCCCGCTTCTTACGGCATCTATGACAGCGGGTACCTGTTCTTCAAAATTAGTACAGCAAAGAAGATCATTACCCGCTTTTACCGCAAGCACTGCCACGGCAGAATCACTGGCAAAGCTTCTGACACCCTCCATTGCAAGGTCATCCGTCACTATAACTTTCGAAAATCCAAGGTCATTTCTAAGGATTTCATGTACTTTTCCTGAAAGTGATGCAGGAAGTGTGCTGTCAATGCAGTTAACCACGTTATGCGAGACAAGTACAACATTCGCTCCCGCATCTATACCTGCCTTAAATGGCAGGAAGTCTTCATTTATAAATGTTTCATATGGGCGGTTATCGTATGCCACGCCCGTATGTGTATCTGCATTGTTACCATACCCTGGAAAATGTTTAAGCACAGAACCCATCTGCTGAGTAGCCATCGTTCTTACTACCAGCTCTACATATTGCGCTGTCATCCCGGCACTTATTCCAAATGCACGCTCATAAATAAAATCATTTTTATCAGTTGAAACATCGCATACCGGTGCAAAATTCAAGTTAATGCCAAGACTTTTTAAAAGCTTTGCCTTTTCAATCGTGTCGCTCTTAATGGCTTCAAATCCACCATAACTGCTGTAGAGCTTTCTGGGCGATTTGAAGGGTTCACTGCGAAATGCCTTATAGCTGCTTACACGGTTGACCGTGCCGCCCTCTTCATCTACTCCGATAAGCATCGGAAGCTTCGCCGCAGCCTGAATGTCAGATATATTTTTAATAACCTGCTCTTTGGTCTTGCCCTTAAAATCCCTGCCAAAAAGTATATATCCTCCAAGCTGATATTCTGCCGCTTTACCGGTAGCATCTTCTTCAGGACATCTTGCGATAAACATCTGACCGACCTTTTCCTCAAGTGTCATTCCGGCGATTATATCTTTTATGCGCTTTTCGGCAGCAGATGCCGTTTCATCAATTACTGCCGTGGTTGCCGACTCTGTTGTCGGTGTTGTGGCAGTAGCAGATGGTGCCTGCGCAGTCGGATTTATTACTATCGTATTCCTGCTTGTCTCAGATGTTGTAGCATCTGTACTCTCTGTCCCCGGCAGAATCGTCTCAGATGTAAAGCCGCTTCCCATATCTATGCTACATGCAGTGGACAACGTTACTGACAGCATTACAAAAATAAATACCGCTAATATCTTTTTCATAACCACACCTACTCTGTAAAAAGCGAAGTTGAATAATATCTGTCACCGCTGTCAGGAAGAAGCACTACTATCATCTTTCCTTCATTTTCCTCTCTGCCTGCAACTGCTATTGCTGCCGACAATGCCGCTCCCGATGAAATTCCTGTAAGGAAGCCCTCATTTCTTGCAAGCTCCTTCGCATAAGTAAAGCCATCCTCATCAGCTACTGGTACAATCTCATCGTATATCTCTCTGTTAAGGATTGCCGGCACAAAATTAGCACCTATACCCTGAAGCTTATGCGCACCTGCCACCCCTTTACTAAGAAGCGGTGAACCTGCCGGCTCAACTGCCACTACTTTAAGCTCAGGCTTTTTCTCCTTAAGATACTCACCGATACCTGTAATAGTGCCGCCGGTGCCCACACCTGCCACAAAAATATCAACCTTTCCATCTGTATCCTCCCAAATCTCAGGTCCTGTGGTCTTTTTGTGTGCTTCAGGATTGGCAGGATTATCAAATTGTCCTGCGATTATGCTTCCCGGAATTGTGTCTTTAAGCTCATTTGCCTTCTCTACTGCACCACTCATGCCGAGTGCGCCTTCAGTAAGCACTATTTCTGCACCATATGCCTTTATAATGTTGCGCCTCTCTACGCTCATCGTATCGGGAATTACAATTACAAGCTTATAGCCCTTGGCTGCGGCTATCGCCGCAAGACCAATTCCCGTATTACCTGAGGTTGGCTCAATTATAGTTCCGCCCGGCTTAAGCTTACCACTTTTTTCAGCAGCCTCTATAATTTCCTTAGCTGCCCTGTCTTTAACACTTCCCGCCGGATTAAGATATTCAAGCTTTGCAAGCAGGGTCGCTTTAAGATTATATTTTTTCTCTATATTGTTAAGTCTCACAAGCGGAGTTCTTCCAATAATTTCATCCACAGCATTATAAATCTTAGCCATACTTATACCTTCTTTATAATTTTAAATTATTTTACCACCGATGTTTTTTATGCAGTTTTAACTTCTTTCTTCATTTCAACAAACTGCATGAATGCCATAACTGCCACAAATCCCAGACCTATGATATCCGTAAGGACTCCCGGATAAATAAGGAGCAATCCGCCTATAAGGCTTAATAATCTCTCATACCATGGCATACGTCTGAAGAACCATCCTTCAAGTGATGCCGAAACTGCAAATATACCTACGAGCGAGGTAATACAGATAAGCACAATCTCAGGTATGCTTGTATCTATAAAGAGCATGGCCGGATTAAGTGCAAATACAAATGGTACAATAAATGCGCCAACTGCAAGCTTTGTAGATGTAATTGCAGTCTTCATGGGGTTAGCCTGTGCAATGGCCGCACCCGCGTACGCTGCAAGCGCAACAGGTGGTGTCAGGTCCGCCACAATACCAAAATAAAATACAAAGAAATGTGCTGCTAATTCCGGCACACCCATACGTATGAGAATAGGAGCGCAGGTAGCTGCCATGATACAGTAGTTGGCAGTTGTCGGCACACCCATACCAAGCACGATGCAGCAAAACATTGTAAGTGCAAGTGCAACTATTACCTGATTACCTGCAAGTGCAACAATTCCATTGATAAGCATATTGGCAAGTCCTGTCATTGTAATTGTTCCTGCTATCATACCGGCAACACCACATGCAACTGCCACGGTAATCATGCCCTGTCCGCCGGCCGCAAGTGCTTCCCAGATACGCTTTGGTGTAATGCGGTTTTCTTTATTAAAAAGGCTTACTACTATCGCAGCAATTATCGCAAGAGCTGCCGCATACTGTATTGAACGCTGGCTGGTTCCTACAAGATAAACCAGCAATACTAATGGCAGAAGAAGATATATCTGCTTAAGCAACGGTCTTATTTTAGGCAGTTCTTCTCTGCTAAGCCCTCTTAAGCCTTCCTTCTTGGCCTCAAGATGAACCGTAATAAATACGCCTGCAAAGTAGAGCATTGCCGGCAAAATGGCACGTACAACAATGTTGCTGTAAGGAACGCCTACATAATCTGCCATAAGAAATGCTGCCGCGCCCATGATAGGCGGCATAATCTGTCCGCCTGTAGATGCTGCTGCTTCTGCCGCTGCAGCAAACTCAGGCTTATAACCTGTCTTTTTCATAAGCGGAATGGTAACTGAACCTGAACCAACCGTATTGGCAACAGATGAGCCTGAAACCATACCCTCCATTGCACTCGCAACAACCGCTACCTTCGCAGGACCGCCTGAAAAGCCGCCTACAAAAGCATTGGCAATATTTATAAAGAAATCAGCGATACCCGTACGCTCCAAGAATGCTCCAAAAATAATGAATACCACAATAAACTTAGAACATACGTTAACCGGTGTTGATAAAATTCCCTCTTTACTGTAAAACAGATATCTGACGGTATAATTAATCCTGCCGCCTAATGTAGGATTTGCAAGCCCGAACACCAGGGCATATGCTATAAGACATCCCACCACTATAAGAATCGGTATGCCCACACTTCTTCTGCAAAGCTCTGCAAGTGAAATAATACCTATAATGCCAATTACAATCTGATAAGTTGCAAAGTTGCTTCCCTGCTGGATAATAGTCATTGCGTTAACTGCGTAATAAACAAAGGCTCCGGTACCCATAAGCATAAGCACAACATCATACCATGGCATGTAATTAACCTTCTGCTGTCCCTTTTTCGCCGGAAATACAATATATCCAATAAGAATGATAAATGCCACAAATGTTGTAAGTCTAAGCTCCTCAAGCCAGCTTGTAAACAATGTTACATAAATGCAGAACAGAGAAAACAACGCAAGTATCGAATTTACTATAATCTTTGGAACCCCTTCCCAGATACGGGTATTTGACTCCCTGTCGAATTTTTTCATTACTGCGTCAAGATCCATAGCCTCAGGAATCTCTTCGCTTTTCTTTTTTCCGAAAAATCCCATCTATACCTCCTAAAATGAAGGCTACGGTGAAGACTCATCGTAGCCCTTATCTACTACTGCTGCTGCTTATTTTGTTTCAACTGTTATTCCTTTTTCAGCAAAATACTTTGCTGCGCCGCTATGGAACGGTACTGTCATACCATCTGTAGCATTCTTAATACTTAATTCGGCACCTTTGGCATTCTCTGCCTTAATTGCATCCATGTTGTCAAAAATTGCCTTCGTAAGATTATAAACATCATCCTCTGATGCCTCTGCACTTACTATCAAAGTAGCCTTAACGGTTACGGTCTTAACATCCGCAACCTGACCGTTATATGTACCGGCAGGAATTGTGTGCTCTGTGTAGAACGGACATGATGCTATAAGATTCTTAGCCACATCGCCGTCAATAGGCACAAGATATGCACTGTTTGTAGTGCATAATTCCGTAATAGCCGGTGTAGGCGGGCCTGCCACGATAAATGCCGCATCAATCTTGCCATCCTTAAGTGCATCTGCACTGTCGGCAAATGACTGGTACTGTGCCTTAATATCTGTTTCCTTAAGACCGGCTGCCGTTAAAACATCTATTGCATTAAAGTAAACACCTGAACCGGGAGCACCGATTGAAACTGTTTTCCCTTTAAGGTCTGCAACACTCTTAATAGCCGGGTCCATTGTGACTAACTGTACTGCCTCTGCATAAAGACCTGCAACTGTACGGAATGTCTGCATAGAGCCTTCCTTTTCAAAAGAACGTGTACCTGTCCAGGCATATGACATAACATCTGACTGAACCGTACCTAACTGATAATCGCCTGCATCAATACCCTGAATGTTCGCTTTGGAACCATCCGTGGAAACTACCACCACATTAATACCTGCATGGTTTTTAATATACTGGCCAAGAACACCGCCATAACCATAATACGTACCGCCTGTTCCTCCCGTGCCCATCGTCATCTTGGATGAACCGCTGCAGGCTGCTAATGACAATGCCATTACAAGCACCAGCACAAGTGAAATAACCTTTTTCATAAATCTTCCTCCTCTGTTATATTTATAATACCTATCCCTTTAACTATACAATTACTTTCACTCTTTTTCAAGAAAAATTTTATAATTATGCATTATTTTTTAATTTTTAATCCTGTAAACCTTAATCGCATTTTCGAAAGTCACTCTTTCGACTTCCTCCCTGCTGATTTTCTTTATTTCCGCAATCTTATCCGCCACATATCCCAGATTAAGTGACGAGTTACGCTTGCCACGGTTAGGCTCAGGCGAAAGATATGGGCAATCCGTCTCAAGGACAATCCTCTCAAGCGGAACCTTCTCAACAACTTCTTTTAACTTCCTCGCATTTTTAAATGTAAGAACGCCGCCGATTCCAAGATAAAAGCCCATCTCGAGAAACTTTTCTGCCATCTCCATGGAATACGAAAAGCAGTGTACGATACCTCCAAGCTTATCTGCTTCAAGCTCTTTCATAATTTCGTAAGTATCACCTGCGGCTTCCCTGCTGTGAATTATTACCGGAAGCTTAACCTCATGTGCAAGCTTAAGCTGTGCCTCAAACCACTTTTTCTGAATATCTTTATCGGGCTCATCCCAGTAGTAATCCAGTCCTATTTCACCTATTGCCACTACCCTCTCTAATCCGGCAGCGCTCTTAAGCCAGTCAAGTAACTCATCATTAAGTTCTGCCGTCTCGCTTGGATGTACTCCGACTGCCCCATACATAAACGGATACTCACGTATAAGCTTAAGTGTACTGCGGGTGCTCTTAATGCTCGCACCCACATTTACTATATTAGAAATACCTGCATCCTTCATAGAACGAAGAAGTGTATCCCTGTCACTGTCAAATGCAGCATCATCATAATGCGCATGTGTATCAAAAATCATCTTACCTCTCCTGTTATGCAATCTCTGCCCCGCTTGGCATCTTCTTTTCAGGGGTCATAAGTGCGAGCTCTCCGTTCTCATCCTCAGCGCAAAGCAGCATACCCTCTGAAAGCACACCTGCAAGTGTGGCCGGCTTTAAGTTAACAAGTACCATTACCTTCTTACCAACCATTTCTTCTGCGGTATAGTGACCCTTTATTCCTGATACAATCTGCTTAACCTGACTTCCTATTTTAACCTGTGAGCAGAGTAATTTCTTAGATTTCTTAACTTCTTCACAGGCAATAATTTCGCCCACCTGGAACTGAAGCTTAGAAAAATCATCATAGCTTATCTCAGGCTTAGCCTCAATATCTATAACCGGCTCTGCCTCTTTGGGTTCTTCTGTTCCCGAAGCTTCCGCCAGGGTTGCTGCTTTAATTGTCTCAACTTTTTCGAGAATTTCTTTTACGTCAAGTCTTGCAAAAAGAATTTCAGGAGTATCTGTTACCTTTGTACCGGATACATAACCGCCAAATGCTGAAAGCTCATCCATATCTCTCATCTTCTCTGCATTCATCTGTTTAAGAATCTTCTCTGCTGTCTCAGGCATAAACGAATGTAAAAGAGTCGCTCCCACACATATACCTTCTGCGAGGTTATAAAGCACTGTCGCAAGTCTGTCCTTCTTGTCCTCATCCTTGGCAAGTGCCCACGGCATTGTCTCATCAATATATTTGTTGCAGCGCTTAAAGAGGTTGAAAATCTCTGTTATTGCATCAGCTACTCTAAGCTTATCCATTTTGGCAGTTACTTTATCCTTTGTTCCGGTAACAACTGCCATAAAGTCTGCATCCATCTCATCTGCAACACCCTTATTTTCAACAACGCCTCCAAAATACTTATTGGACATGGAGATGGTTCTGTTGACAAGATTACCAAGTGTATTGGCAAGGTCTGAATTAACTCTCTCAGTTATAAGCTCCCATGTAATTACACCATCATTGTCAAACGGCATCTCGTGAAGTACGAAATATCTTACCGCATCAACACCAAATAAATCCACTAAATCATCTGCATATATAACGTTACCCTTGGATTTACTCATCTTGCCGTCACCCTGTAATAACCACGGATGTCCGAAAATCTGCTTCGGAAGCGGCAAATCAAGCGCCATAAGCATAATAGGCCAGTAAATGGTATGGAAACGAAGAATATCCTTGCCGATAAGATGAAGGTCAGCCGGCCAGAACTTCTTAAACATATCGTCGTTATCACCGTCAACATCGTATCCAAGACCTGTAATATAGTTGCTTAACGCATCAATCCATACATAAACCACATGTCTGTCATCGAAATCCACCGGTATTCCCCACTTAAATGAAGTTCTTGACACACAAAGGTCCTGAAGCCCCGGAAGAAGGAAATTGTTCATCATTTCATTCTTTCTTGACTCAGGCTGTATAAACTCAGGATTGGCATTTATATGGTCAATAAGCCTCTGTGTATATTTGCCAAGCTTAAGAAAATATGCCTCTTCCTTCGCACTCTGAACCTCTCTTCCACAATCAGGACATTTTCCGTCTACAAGCTGCGAGGAAGTAAAAAATGACTCACAGGGTGTACAGTACATGCCTTCGTACTCTCCCTTATAAATGTCGCCCTGCTCATATAACTTCTTAAAAATCTTCTGAATCTGTTTCTCATGGTAAGTATCTGTTGTTCTTACAAATTTATCATAGGAAGTATTCATCAAATCCCAGATATCCTTAATCTGTCCTGCCACACCGTCAACAAACTCCTTAGGAGTTATGCCTGCATCCTTAGCCTTAATCTCAATCTTCTGTCCGTGCTCATCTGTACCTGTCTGAAACTGTACATTATAACCCTGCTGTCTCTTAAAACGTGCAATACTGTCCGCAAGTACGATTTCATAAGTATTGCCGATATGCGGTTTGCCTGATGTATAGGCAATCGCTGTTGTAATGTAATAATTACCCTTTGTCATGTTATCAACCAACCTTTCAAAATAAAAATAGCGGATAACTTCGCCAAATTCTTAAAGACGAGTTAACCCGCGTTACCACTTTAATTCACACATGCCTCACGACATGCGCCTTAATGACTGCCACAAACGGCAGTTCACACTATAACGGGTGCACCCGGCATAACCTGAAAACGTCCGATATATTATCCACATGTATAATGGGGTTATTCACATGCTTATCCACACATATTGCGTGTTATCCACATACTTATCCCCATGTATTACACATATCTCCAATACCGTTCCTTGGCCACACGGCTCCAAGACCATCTTCTGCATCCTATTAACCACTTCTTTCACCAAACGAAGCTCTCTGCAGGCTCTTTAGATGCGTACTCTTCTCTTCGCTGCCTTTATCATATATGCTTTATACTAATATATGAAGTGAAGCTTTGTCAAGGCTTTTTCGGGGATTTTCGCTTAAATTATGTAACAGCCAGGCCATGACCTGACAAACATAATGAGCACGCTTGCATAAATAAGACTGTTTACAGGGTCATGGGCTAAACGCAAGAAAAATTTTTACAGTTAATGTTATTTTTCTTGACTTTATGCATTTATTGAGTGTATACTTACTACGTCAAATAAAAGCTATTTTTCTTTTATCTGATGAACCGCTTATTTTTAAGGAGGAAATTACTATGTCATATGTTGACGAGATTTACGAGAAAGTAGTCGCAAAGAACCCTAGCGAAACTGAGTTTCACCAGGCAGTAAAGGAAGTTTTAGACTCATTACGTTGTGTAATCGAGAAAAATGAGGAAAAATTCAGAAAAGATGCATTACTTGAGCGTCTTACAGAGCCGGAGAGAATTATCACTTTCCGTGTTCCGTGGGTAGATGACAATGGACAGGTTCAGGTTAACAAGGGCTTCCGTGTACAGTTCTCAAGTGCAATCGGACCTTACAAG
>CAZBHM010000047.1:0-14475 GCA_964491975.1 uncultured Lachnospiraceae bacterium
GGTAAAACCGAGCCTGAAGACAAGCGTAAAATTATTGGCGAAGAATTTATTCGTGTATTTGAAGAAGAAGCAAAGAAAATCGGAACTGTTGACTTTCTTGTACAGGGCACGATTTATCCTGATGTAATTGAAAGCGGTCTGGACAAAGAAGGCGCAGCGGCAGCAGTTATTAAATCTCATCACAATGTCGGCGGTCTCCCGGACTGTGTTGATTTTAAAGAAATTATCGAACCATTGAGGGATTTATTTAAAGATGAAGTACGAAAGGCCGGCCTTGAACTCGGGATTCCTGAAAGCCTCGTATTCCGTCAGCCTTTTCCCGGCCCCGGTCTGGCAGTAAGAATTGTAGGCGAGGTTACTGCTGATAAAGTAAGAATTGTTCAGGATGCCGATGCCATTTATCGGGAAGAGCTTGAAAAAGCCGGTGTTGATAAGAATATTAACCAGTACTTTGCTGCGCTTTCCAACATGCGTTCCGTAGGATGCATGGGTGATGAAAGAAGCTATGAGTATGCTGTTGTTTTAAGGGCTGTCACTACCACTGATTTTATGACAGGTGAAGCTGCCATGCTTCCATGGGAGGTGCTTTTCAAAGCAACAAGTCGAATAGTTAATGAAGTTAAAGGAGTTAACCGCGTACTTTATGACTGTACCGGCAAACCTCCTGCCACAATAGAACTGGAATAGTCTTAAAAAACAGAGCATACGTCCACGCTATCTAAAAAAACCCCCGTAGCAAAGCTGCGGGGGTTTTTATGTGTGTTACATAACGGAGCAATTAGTGTTTAAATTAATTACTAACTTATACTAATTGATTACTTTTAATTAGTTAGCATGAACTGCTGCATATGCTGCATTGATTTCGTCAATGTAAGCCTGACCGCCTGCATCTCTCCATGTCTGGAGCTGAGCATCAAGACCTACTTCATCGATGTTACCAAGGATGAAATCCTTAATAGCTGCCTCAATCATCTCATCAAGCTCTGCACCCTTTGCAACATATGTTTCAGATGTAAGACCTGCACCATAGTTAGCGATTGTATACTGCTCATTCTCAAGCTTGATTGCGTTCTCTGCATTTCTGATATCAGAGTTAAGTGAAGGATCCAGACCAACGAGCTTAGCTGCTTCTTCAGCATTTGACCAGTAAGGAACCATCTGGTTGTAACCTTCTCTGTAAGCTGATGTGCTTATGCCCATAGCTGTCTTCTCATCGTTTGTATATCTCTGAGCATAACCGTTCTCTGTCATGAAGTAATCCTTACCTTCAAGACCGAAGTCAATAAGATTTCTCATCTCAGCATCGTTAAGGTCGTTAAGGAACTGGAGACACTTCATAAGGTCATCCTCTGTCGGTGCGAAAGACTTTGTAACTGCTACATATCCTGCATAACCTGTTGTAGGAAGTACGTTGTAACCATGTGTACCATCTTCTACAGCACCAAAGTATGTAAATCTAGCATCAGGATAGTTTCCGGGAGCTTCAGCTGAACCGTTCATAGCTTCCTGTGACTTTCTTGTTGAATCTGCAACCTGTACCTGGATACCTGCGATATTGTTTCTGAAGATTTCCTTCTCAGCCTTACCTGCGCCTAAGTTCTCCCAACCTTCGTTGATGAGACCTTCAGAATTCCACTGCTGGAATGCCTTAAGAGCTGTCTTGAATTCATCCTGCATTGCATAGTACTCGAGCTTTCCGTCATCGCCAAAGCCCCATACGTTATGAACACCAAACCAAGGGAACATAATATCCCACTGGCCTGACCAGCTGTCAAGACCGAAACCATATGTATCGTTCTTACCATTGCCATCAGGATCATTGTTAGTAAATGCAACAGCCATCTCATAGAGATCATCAATTGTCTCCGGATGACCGAGGCCTAACTTATCAGCCCAGTCTGAACGGTATGAGCAGGCATTACGTCCAAGGTTACGTGAACGAGGAACACCGTAAAGCTTACCATTCTGTGAAGCATTCATACGAACTGAAGCAGGAATTGTTGCTAAGTTATCGTATAAATCAAGATAATTTGTTAAATCCCAGAATGTGTTATACTTACATGCTGACATGAACTCTGCGTTCTGGTCTGTTACCATGATTGTTGAAAGTTCACCTGATGCATACTTAAGTGTAAGCTTCTCATAGTATGAACCTGAATCATATAACTCCCATGTAATCTTTGTGTTTGTATAGTTCTCAAGCTTATTTCTGAACTCAACTGTAAGGTCAAGCTCATCGTGTGCATGATCACCATAAGGAAGTAAAATGCTCATTGCATAAGCAGGCTCTGTACTAGCTGTTGTCGTTGCTGCCTGTGTTGTCTGATTTGTACCATTAGCCTTTGTTGTTGTCGTTGCTGATGTTGGATTATTTGTTGTAGATCCACCACATCCTGCAAAAGCTGAAGCTGCCATCATGGCTGCAAGAGCTAATGCTAAAACTTTTTTACTCTTTTTCATTTTTTTTCCTCCTATATATGCATTATATGCTAAAGGATTGCTCCTCGTAACACCTTATTCACCGGTAATACCGGATCTCTCAATACCTTCCATGAAAAGTCTCTGTGCAAATGCGAAGAATATAATAATCGGCGCACAGATAAGTGCTGCTGATGCCATGATTACCGCATCATTAAGAGTATTCTCATCAAGACCAAGCATCTCCATGGTCTCATATAAGGTCTCAGGCGGTGCACTGGCAAGGCCTACCATATAGCTGATTCTTGATGGAAGGAAGCCTAACTGTGCATTATCAATGTACATACTCGGCTCATAGGAATCATTAAAGTGCCATACTACTGATAATACCGTAGCAACTACCATGGTTGACTGACCGAGCGGGAATACTATCTTCATGTAAGTCTGAAGGAAGTTACATCCGTCAATACGAGCTGCATTCTCAAGATCTCTCGGAAGTGTAAGGTAGAACTGTCTGAAAAGGAATACGAACAGTCCACCCTTTAAACCGAAACCAAAGAATGTCGGTACAATCAATGGAAGATATGTGTTTCTCCAGCCAAATTTTGAATATGTAAGATACATAGGTACAATAATTGTCTGGATAGGAACGATAAATGCAAGCATTACGCATGCGAATAATATCTTCTTTAACGGAAAGTTAAATCTTGCAAATCCGTATCCGATAAATGAACATGCAATAACATGGCCAAGCGTAGCAAGAACTGTTACTATCATGGAGTTCTTAAAATACTGTCCGTACTTCATGAACTTAAGCGCTATGGCATAGTTCTCAAACTGAAGCTTGGTAGGAATCCACTTAACGGCATAGTTACCAAGATCTGCATTTGACTTGACTGATGTAATAATCATGTAAAGGAATGGGTATATAAATACAAACGCCAGACCTATCAGGAACACATACATTATTATCTTAATTAATAACTGCTTTAATCTTGCAGGTGAAGTAATATACTGGCGTGCACGCTGCAAATAATACGCTCTCTTACTAAACTCATTATTAGTAGCTTCGTTTTTTTGCTTTTTCGATCGTAAAGACTTTTCTACTCTTGTGTCCACGCTTCTTCACCTCCTCAACCTCATTAGTATGCATGTAACCCTTCATAACTCCAAATACAAGGGCCATCATAACACCTACAAATGCAAAGTAAATCCAACCAAGTGCTGCACCGTATCCAAACTCAGCATTTGAGAAACCGTAAGTATTGATATAATCGAGTAACGGATTATCAATATCTACAAAAGTATTAACCAAAGTATAAATAATGTTAAGTAACATCATCGGAGAAATCATAGGAATCGTAATCTTCCAGAAAATCTCCCACTCAGTAGCACCATCAATCTTAGCTGCTTCATATAAAGCAGGTGAGATACTCTGAAGGCCTGAGAGGAAAAGCAGAATCTGAACACCACTATCCCATAATACCTGTACAATAACACCAAATACTGTCTGTACTGCATTAACAATATCAGCACCAAAGTAATTAAGAATGTTATAAGGAATAACCTTTCCATCAAGGATAGATAATACTTCCCTGTCTACACCCAAAGCTCTTAACTGTCTCATAACCACACCTGAACCAAGAAGGAATGGTATAAAGAAGATAACACGGAACAAACCTCTGCACGCAATCTTTCTGTTGAGCATAATCGCTATAATCAGTGAAAATACAACCGTAAGCGGGAACTTAATAAGTGTATCTGCTACCGTCTCGCCAAACAACGGAAGGAAGTTCGTATCAACGATAAAGGCTCTCCTAAAATTCTCAAGACCGACAAACACAAGCTCAAATCCAACAATGTTGCCAATCTTACTAAAGCATAATGCCAAGGACAATCCAATAGGATAAGCAAAGAATAATGCAATACCTATTATGTAAGGTGATACGAAGAACAAGCCCTTTAACTGGTCCTTCTGGCGCAATGTAAGATGCTTCTTTCTGCGCCTGCTGCTAAGCTGCTTCTCCATTAGTTAGCCCCCTTTCCAACTATAGTATAACCTTTGGCGGGTATTGTAACACCGTCTATTATAACCTCATTTGAAGAATAATTCAAGTAAATTATTTTACCATTTGAATATTCGACTCTCTTAACATCCTCTGTGAGAACTTCATGTGATATCATCTGCTCACCATATGTATCTCCAAAATTCTCTTCGAACTCTTTATATGTGTCAATAACACGGTCTCTCCAGAATGAGTATGTTGATGTAAAGAGGAAGTTGTATCCTGTATCTTTTAACTTTAATGCATTCTCATATGTAAGGTAGAAATATGGAAGTGCACCAAACTCTATCCACTCAAGCTTCTGGATATCCAGGTCATATGTAAGGTTACCTGCCTCATATGTTCCTGCTGAATAAGGAATGAGACCTGAAACTACCATCTGTACAAACGGTACTGCATAATCGGTAATTGAAAGACCATAGTTTGCAATCGGAATTGAATAAATATAATCTACATTACCATATGAATACTGATTAGCACCTTCAACAGCCGCCTTCTTACCGGAATTCTGGGTTGCGGCAAAAAGCTCTTTCCATGCGGCAACGGTATCTTCTCTTGTAGAAGGATTATCCTCATTATAATCATCATATACCGCATTACCGATATTGGCATAACCTATACCTATATTGTTATAATCCTCAGTCTTGCTAATAAAATCTTTAGCCATTCTCAATACTGTTGACGGGCTTAAAAGATAGTAGTCGGAATTATAATCTGCTGAAATCGGTGTGCCGATACCGCTGTATACAACATCATCAACCTTCGAAAATCCGCCTTCATCCTCATCACCAAAAATTAAGTTCTGGTCAAGGAATACATCAATATTCTTGCCCTCAAGATATTTGTTAAAGTCTTTAAGACCGTTCTTGCCACCAAGTTTACCGGCAACAGGCCAGTAGGTAGGATAGCCTTCATCCTTCTTTACCCAATGCGTAAGAAGCGTCTTGGAAGCCTTAACGCCATTTGCCATTAAATCATCGAAAATTTCCTCGAGATTCTCAAAGCTTGTCATGGTCACATACTTGTCTGTAACAAGCTGTCTCTCAGTTGTTCCCATAAAGAAGCTTAATGCAAGAGGATACTCATCATTATCTCCTATGGCATCGTTAAGCTCACCCTTCTCAATAAGATACTCTCTGTATGCCTTTGCCATACCGCTGTAATTAGCCTCTTCGTCATGAAGGAAGAAATATCTTATCTCTCTGTCAGTCTTAAGTAAATCCTTATCAATACGTACAATATCACGACCTGTTGTTACAGTACCATCTGCATTTGTTACATTGGATGCCGTAAGATCCATCTCATTTCTCATCTTAAGTCCGAAATAGATTCTGTTAACATCAATTACACGGCCTGCAGGGTCACAGGTAATCTCTGAATTAGCTTCACCCTCTGTAATTACACCAAGGAATGCGTTATCACCATTTTTAATACCAATGATTGGCATTGCCGCATTATATCTCTCATAATCATCTGTCATAAGCCAGTAATCAAGAGATACCTTGTTTGTGGTATAGGTATTCCATGTAGCCACCTTAACACTCTGAACACGGTTTGCAGAGTTATTAAATAAAGTAATGGCTCCACAACCATCCGGATATAACATGTATCCGTCCTGGTTTACGTCTGCCGCTCCAAAGAAAGGAAGCACGGTAATCTTGTTAACGATATATCTTGTTTCCTCTGTAATTCCATCAACAGGAATCTTTACGGCAAACTCACCATTCTCAATAATGTACTGAACAGTTACGTAAATACCCTTTACCGTAAATCCGTATACTGCCTCTACACCATTTTCAATTTTTCTGGTTTCAAGATAGTCACAGTCACCTGCATGTGTAAGCTCTGCTGCACGACCGTCACGGGCTTCAAGGTCATTATAGCTTATAAGAATTGAAGAACTCATTGTATTCTTCCACAAAGCATTTGCCTTTGTGAATTTCTCATAAACATCACTATCAACAACGCCCTTCCAGACATAATTTTTCTTCTTGTCCTTAACCTGTACAGTCGCATGTGTAAAATCAAAATAAAGCTCCAGATTCTCATCACTTGCTACTAACTCATAGTTATATGCTGTATTAAATACAGTTGCGGGATCATGTGTCACTTCTCTTGCAACATAATTATCATAGCTTACGATTACTGCATTTGACTTAGCTACGGCTACACTTATAAGTCCCCATACTACAAAGACGATTATAACAGCCAGAAAGATAATTGTTGCACGATTATCTCTCAGAAATCTTTTAAAATTCTCTTTAGTAAAAGCTGCTCTCATCTTCCTTAAGAAGAAGTTATTCTTACTAAAGAACTCTTTTAATCCTTCTAACATAATAGCTCCTTTCCGTAGAATTCAAAATTCTTATTCAAATCATCACAATATACTCATCAGGAACTCTTCGTATACTCCGCCTGCGAACTGGAACAGTCTTGCCACAAGTACGTAGCAGAGAAGACATACGATCCAAAGTAAAATTATTACAAATGCAATAATTATGACACATTTGATTGTTTTTCCAAATGAATAACCATTCAGTATCCATAAGCCTAAAAACAGAATTATGAACATCCATATAAAGGCAGCTGCGGAGAATACACCGTACCATGACTGCTGTGTCTTTGATAATACATTTGACAAAAACATCAATGGTGTGTTGATTACTATATAAGGAACCAAGCTAAGTGATGTAGCAAAGAAAATCTCCTTCATCTTTGTCTCACCATCTGAAATACTTGTTACCATGAAGGCAGCAGGTATCCATGTGACAGGAACAATAAATAATTTAACACCTTCAAATATAATATTCGCATCTGTTAATTCAATTGATGCCAACGGATAATGCACTATATAAATATAAGCAACGCGCACAACATAAGCTGCTATAAATATAATGAATGGCACTACCATGTTAATTCTCTTCTTGTTGTAACGTATAGCTTCCATACAGTCCATAGGATGTACAAGTACGTTATATGCAAAAAGTATACCCTGACCTATAGACATAGGCTTTGTCTTATCTGAAATATAATTCCAGCATGCCTTCTTGGCAGCTCTGAATGAATACTTTAAGAAGAAGAATGCTGCAACCACTATCGCAATAATAATTACGATTACAAGGAAGAAGTTAGCCTGCATTATCTCATATTTGTATTCATCAAATGCCTTTGTATAGATATCTCTGTTATTGGCATTCTTAGCTGACTGCATTGCAAGCTCATACTCACCCATCTTATAATATGAATTTGCAATACCTGCATGTGCAAGTGTATAGTTCTCATCCATCTTTAATACTTCATTCCACAAGGTGAAAGAAGCATCATAATCACCGTTCTCATAAGCTGTTGTAGCAGCGTGAACTGTTAAGATAAAGTTTGTAGGCTCGAAAATCTGAATGTTGTTATTCAGACGGTCTACTACAAATATAAGACCCTCGCTGTTAACGGCAATTGAAGCCGGTCTTGAGAATGTACCCTTACTCTCGCCGAGACCACCGAATGCACAAAGCATGTTACCATCCTGATCGTACTGATAAATCTTACCGCCATTCTGCTCAGCAGCTGTTACGATACCATTGGCATCTACAGTGATATCAACGAATACCGGCTCAATATAGTTGCCTTCATCATCAAAATATTCACCAAATTTGAATGAATTACCTGCTACTACTGCTTTTAAAATCTTTGTATTAATAAAGTTTGTAATAGGGTTTGTAAATGAATCACCTACACTCTTGTACTTACGGAAAATGTTGTTACCGATTGAATTGAGTGCCTTAATTTCACCCTCTATACGCTCCATACTTGTTGCATAGATAAGACCGTCATCGCCTAAATCTACGTTAATGTATGAAGATGCTGTTCTTCTTTTAACGAATAACTTCTGCTCATCTGACGCAAATACACGGACTAACATATCTGTAAGACTGTATCCGATATCTGTCTGGCCAAAAAGTCCTCTAAATCCGTTATTACCATCGATAGCCATGATGTTCTCACCACGAACTACGTAGATAAGACCTGTCTCACTGACTACAAGCTTCGAAGGATTAAATGCCGTATCCTTTACAAGTTCATCCGGCGGATTAACAAAAGACTCAATGTATGTTCCGTCATTAGCGCAGTGAACAATTCGTCTGTTACCTGTATCTGCAACGTAAATATCTCCGTCTCCGTCAACGAAAACACCTTCCGGCGCCTTGAACTTCGCACCATCTGCTTCCGAAATCACTGTAAGTACTTCATAATTCGGATTCATGACAACAATACGGTTATTACCTGTATCTGCAATATAAAGATTATCGTTTTTATCAATATCAATATCCTGCGGATTCTTGAAATAATTCTTACTATTTGTTGCATATGTTCCAAGGTTATTAATTTCATCATGTGCTACATAAGCCTTCGGAATTGGATTACGTTCATTAGAGTTAACAGTTACATAATCCGTACCGTCTGCCGTTGCAGCAAAAACTGTACCGGTCGCTGCCTGTAAAAGCATCATTGAAGCCATAGCTGTAACAACAATCTTTTTGAGGCGACCTTTTATTTTCAAACCAGCCAACTCGATTCCTCCTTTTTATTTGTTGAATGATAATTAACCCTTAATACCTGAATATGTCATTGTCTCCATAACCTTACCCTGCATGATTGTAAAGATTACAATTGTAGGTACTGTCATAAGTAAGCTGGCTGCATTTACCGCACCTGCTCTACCAATGGAAGCCGTGGCTGCACCACCGGCAATTGACTGTAATGCAAGAGGCAATGTTTTCATAGCCTGGCTTGTAATATAAATAAGTGGTGAAAAATAATCATTCCAGTTGCTTACAAAGGAGAATACGATAAGTGTTGACCATGCCGGACCGAGTGCAGGCATAACAAGCTTTAAGAAAATTCTAAGCTCACCTGAACCATCGATTCTCGCAGCTTCAATAAGCTCATCAGGATACTGCTCACAGAACTGCTTCATAAGGAAGAAGTTATAAGCAACTGCGATATTCGGCAGAAGTAACGCCCAATATGTATCGATTAAACCTAATTTGTTAACAACCATGTAACTTGGAATCTTTGTAACATGTGCGGAGAACATGAGTGCCATAAGTACAAGACTGAATATCTGCTGTCCGCCCGGAGGCTTAAACTTTACTAATGAATAAGCACCGATTGATGATACAACTACTGTTGCAGCAACGATTCCTACTGTAATAATAACACTGTTAAATGCATATCTGATAAACGGAACTGATGAACTGTTAAGTGAAATCAAAAGATCCGTAAAGTTCTGCATTGTCGGTTTCTGTACGATAAATGTAGGTGGATACAAATACAACTCATCCAAAGGCTTGAAAGCTGTATTAACAAGGTATACAAGCGGTAAAGCCGTGAAAATAACCAAGGCAATCATTACTGTATACAATGCTATATTGGCGAATGTAATATGAATCCACTGGCCTTTAAACCATTTTATTTTAATCATTTAAGATTCCCTCCTTCGCCTTTCTATTCGTCCTTTGTAGAAAGTACTGTTCTTACTACTTTACCTAATACGAATGTAATAACAAAAAGTATTACTGCTACTGCTGAAGCATAACCCATCTGGAAACGCAGGAATGCGTAGTCGTAAAGATGAGCAACAATTGTATGTCCTGCATACTGTGGTGACGGCATACCTGCAACCTGTGTTGCAACCTCGAATACACCAAATGAGCTTGTAATGGCATTAATGGCACCGAACAGAAGCTGTGGCTTCATTGAAGGAAGTGTTATGTAGAACAATTCCTGAATCTTATTCTTAACGCCATCGATTGCACCGGCTTCATATAATGAATGGTCAACATTCTGTAAACCTGCAAGGAATACAAGGAAACCGTTACCCATACTCATCCATAACTGGATAATCATAATAACCGTCATAATATAATTCGGGTCAGTATTCCAGAGAATAGGCTGGTCAATAAGTCCCAAATTTATAAGGAAGTTATTGATATAACCCTGTCTGTCTGATGAAAAGGCAACCATCCATACTGTTGTCATGGCAATACCACTGGTGATGGAAGGTGCGTAGAATGCCAATGCAAAAATTCTCTTTGCTTTAAGCTGATTTATTACCCATGCTGCAAAGAAGGACATAAGGTATCCCGTAGGACCTACTATCACAGAGAAGGTAATTGTGTTACTGAGGGCTGTCATAAATACAGAGTCATCAAGGAACAAAAGTCTGTAATTATCAACACCTGCCCATGTTGCAGCCTGCAACATGTTATAGTTTGTAAAACTCAGATAGAACGCATATAATACCGGTACAACAGTAAATATTGTGAAAAGGATAAGGAATGGTGCAAGGAACAGATATCCAATCCAGTTCTTCTTTACAAAGAGAATAAAGCGTTCCTTTGGACTTTTCTTATACTTTTTCGCGAACTCTGAGTCGAACATTAACTCTTTACTCATATTTTTATCCGCAAGCCGTAAAATGCTTACGCGCTCCTTTCTTCTAGATTCTCACTCTGTCCCATCATGCTGTCCAAAAACAGCATGATGGAATTACTCTTTATTCTTCAGGTACGGAGAAACCATACTCTTCCTGCTTCATACGAAGCTCTCGGTTAATCTGTTTAACTGCTTCTTCCAATGCCTCTCTGACATCACCGCCGCTTACTACAACTGATGTCCAGGCATTTGTCAGATGACGAGCAACATACTGTCCACCGAGTACGAAAGGAACTTCCTGTGCCCATTCCCAGCTCTGCTCGATAACTTCGATATCATCCTCATCCCAGTCAAGACCTAAGAATGCTTCTTTGTTTGCTGTGTTCCAACGTGCTGATGCACCCTGAAGTGCCTCAACTTCTGATGCGTAAAGTGCCTGAACTTCTGCACTTGTCCACCACTCAATGAATGCCCAGCTTTCCTGTGGCTTTGTACTCTGCTTCATGATAATATCACAAGTCTGTGCAAGAGCACCCGCTGTTCTGTCTACGTATGTATACTCATTACCGTTCTCATCAATGCCGGTCTTCTCAACACCCGGAAGTAATGATATACCCCACTTGCCTGCAAGCTCAGGAGCTGCAACACAAAGCTGTAAATAAGTTGTGAACGTACCAACACCTATAGGCATAACACCATCTCTGAAACGGTTATAGAAGTTAGCTGTCTCATCCACATCGAAATGTGTAAAGAGTTCTGTGTACTCTTTAAATGAATTGTATGCTTCTGCTGTATCAAATGCAGATTTCATACCATCTTCTGTATAGTAAGAACCACCGTTCTGGAATAAAATCTGAGTAAAATCTCTTGCGAAATAAAATTCCAGACCATTCTGATAAAGTACAGGCATTACATAATCGTATAATTCCTGTCTTGTATCCGGTATGTTAATACCAAGTGATGATAAAACGTCTTTTCTATAGAATAAAACGTTAATTTCCATTGTTTCCGGAAGTGCATATATACCGCCGTTATAGCTGTATACATCAAAGATTTCCTGAACGAATCTGTCTTTAACTTCGTCAAAACCTTTAACCTCATATGTACCACGTCCACTTGGAGACTCTATTGTCCATCCTTCAAACTGTGATAAATCATAAACTGCCTCACGGATAGCGAACTCACCAGGTGATGAAGTATCAACGCCCATGGCAACATCCGGAGCCTTGCCTGATGTAATGGCAAGCATGAGGGCATTAACATTACCTGCTGACAGCTGGTTAGCCGGAACGATATTGATGTCTACCGCGATACCGGTATAAGGTGTGAAGCTTTCATCTGCAAGCTCTTTAATAAGCTCTGCCCATTCTGTACCTCTTGCCACCCATACAGTAATTGTATCGGTAATTACAACGTCATCATCCATAACACCACCGACGTTATCGTAATCCTTAGTAAATGATGATATAAAATCACACCACATTGTATATGCGCTCTGGAAGATATTAGACTTTTCATTCTTCCACTTATCACTTTCGGGACCAACGTAGAAATAATCAACGCACATCATACCCTGCTGCAAAGTCTGGTAATATGTACTTAAATTAGTCTGTGCAGTATTAAGATCCGCAAAACGCTTGGCAATGAGGAATGGGTCCTCTAAAAGCTCCTCAAGCTGGTCTTTAATTGAAAGGAACTGATTAGCCATAGCCGGAATCTTATCTGATGTCTCTTTAAGGTAATCATACTTCCACTGCATGCTGTCTACAAGCTGTCTGAACTGATTCTCAAGGTTAGGAATTGACTTAAAGAAACGGTAGTCGTAGTTAGGGTCAGGGTCACTGCCTGCTACGAGTGTAATGTTAAGTACCATATCTGAAAGGGTATCAATATCTTCTTCAAGTGATTCGATAATCTCTGTCAGATGTCCGAACTTAACTGACATTGTAAGTGTATGCTCGCCTGCTTCAAGGTAAACGAGATACGGAGAACCATTATTATCTGAAAGAACCTCAAGGCTCCATGAATTACCTGTGAATGGGAATTCATACTCGAGAAGCTCTTCATAAGGAACAACTCCGTCAAATGCAATCTGTCTGAATGACGGAAGGCCATCGTTCCATGCCTGGTTGTAACGGACACCTATTTTATAAAGTCCGCTCTCTTCAACCGTGAACTTCCATGTAATCGCCTGATTACCGTATTTCCATCTTGAACCGCCCATAATGTTAAGAAGACGGCATGCAAGTGCCCTTGGTCTTACTGTAGGGTTTGTATTAGTCTCACGACGGAGAGTAGGGTCGTTTTTCTCGATTGTCTCAGTCTCTGCCTGAAATTCGATGGTCCCAACCGTTACTTCCTTATAGCCGTTAGCCATATACTCTGCATATACATCTTCATAGCTTCTGGTATCTTGTGGAACGGTTAAGCGGATACCTGCAACAGCCATATCTGTCTTATTATAAACAAGTCTGATTGTATGCTTGCCGCTCTCAAGATACAATCTTAAAGGCTCTGCCGCAAGACCTGCACTATCCATAATCTTCTGTGTTCTCCAGCCCGGAATAACCTCCTGTGAAGGTCTTGTCTCATCTCCAAGGCTATTGATAACAGGTTCGCCTTCATCTCTGAAATAGCGGTAGAAAACCAAATCTCCGGCTTCCACATAAGGATATGTACCATCGATATATAATTCTCTCTGACCGTTGCTTGAATTACCTGATGCAAGGTAATAATCAAACTCCATCTGATAAACTCCGCCATTCCTTACATAAACTTCAAATTCAATATAATCATAATCAGAAGTCCAAAGGAATGCATCCTTACCTTCATATTCACTAAGCTTGATGTCCTGCTTCTTCACATGAACATCATCCGTCGTACAACTGCCGCCACACTGTGGACACTCATAAAAGCCCATGGCGTTCCTACGCAGGCCGCCCGCGCCAAACTTATGTCCGCACGCCGTACATTCTATATAGGAATATTCTGTCGTTGCACTTTCAAGCTTAATGTCGATTTCTTCTGTTGCGTTAGGCAACATACTGTATTCTTCTAATTTAGCAGAATACTTGGGAATGGAATTCAAATCCAGATAATCACCCTTGATTACCGTTCCATAATCAGAAGTATACTTCTCATTAAGAGGACGTCCTCCTTTTCCCGAACTTTCTGTTGTTTCTTCCGTCGCCACCGGGTTTGGAGCTATCAGAACAACATCACCCGAAGCAAACGCCGTAAGAACAAAACTGTTCAGCATAGCAAAAGCCAAAAAGACAGATAAGACTGACTTTGCTCTGCCGAATTTGTGCGTCTTAGTACTCATTTCTCGCTGCACCCTCCTTGTTTCGTTTCCATGCATAATTACACAATTCGCATAAGATTTGCTTGACTTTTTTTAGTAAAAATGTCAATATTAAATTTAACATAGTTAGTGCAAAGTTTCAACCCCTTTTTTTTGATATACGCATCACTTTTTTGATTTTCTTATTATTTTAGGCCTTTTTTTAAGGGTTTTATCATTTTTAGATTTATAACTTTTTTGATATTAATGTTATTT
>CAZBHM010000048.1:0-14342 GCA_964491975.1 uncultured Lachnospiraceae bacterium
GTCCAAATTACCTTATACATGACAAATTTTTTAATATTTGTATATTTTTTTCTAAAAAAATGTTATAATTTTTTGTCTGGTATCTGCCTCACTAAATTGTCTATTTTTATAAGGCATAATAAAATTACCAATGAGGAGGGCTGTAAATATTTAAAATGATAATATATCCTCTAACAGCGTACAACCACAAAGGATGTGGCCGGAACACAAACCTTGCTATCTTTACTTATCTCATATTCTGCCGGCACAAAACCTTTCGCATTTTCCATAGTATTCCCACTTTTCACATCATCTCCTGTAAGCACGGTAAGCCTCATACGCTCCTTTTTACCCCAGGCCTCATCAAAAACAAGCTCAAGCTGCTTTTCTTTCTCCGATGCATTTACGATTTTCACTATTATGTCGCCTGTTTTTTCGCAAAGCGTACACGAATAATATACTCCTTCACAAACTGCTTCATTTTCACATTCCGCCATGTCAAGCGTAACCGTCCCCATATTAAGTGAATACATCTGCTGAACATAATAGCTTGGGGTCGCATAAGAACTTTCTCCATCAAACCATATCATATCAGGTGACCACTGCGCATATCCAAGCCTTGCAAAAAGCGGTGCATACGAAGCAAGCACCACAACATCCGCATTGCGCTCCACCCCGGTAAGAAATGCAGCCTCAGAAAGTGCTCCCTCAAGAGTATTAGCCTCAGGCATGTTCATGCCACTTGCAGGATGCGCCGCATATTCACCGGCAAATACCTTTATATTTCGCGGATAATTATCATAGAAGTCCGTATGGTCAAAAAGCCACTTAGGTTTTACATAATAGTGCTCATCAACTGCATATACAAAATCCGTAATGTCTTTGTTTTTATTATAAAAATCCCAGGCGAGACTGTAACGTCCGGAGGTTATATCCGGTCCTGCCGAACCAATAAGCTTTATGTCGGGAGCGTACTCATGTATCCTTCTTTCAAATATCGTATATCTCTCAAAAAAATCAGCCTTATCAGTCTGCCACTGTTCATTGCCTACCCCAATCATCTCTAAGCCAAACGGCTCATCATGCCCCATATCGGCACGTACTTTGCCCCACCTTGTATTCACATCACCATTGGCAAATTCTATAAGGTCAACTGCATCCTGCAAAAATTCCCCAAACTCCGGGCTCTTAACTGCCACCATTTCCTCCGACTGATACTGACAGGCAAAGCCAACATTAAGCACAGGAAGAGGCTTTGCTCCCACAAGCTCACAAAGCAGGAAATATTCATAATATCCAAGCCCAAGTGTCTGATTATAATGACTGTACCTGCTGCAAAAATTATTTTCCGTATTATTGCCATGCACTGCCCACCGGTTCCAGTTATTTTTACGCTGCCATACGGGCTTTAAGCTTTCCTTATAACGATATCTGTTATCAAGCGTATTTCCCTCTACTATACAGCCTCCCGGGAAGCGGATAAATCCGGGTTTAAGGTCTTTAAGCATTTCAAATAAATCTCTTCTGAATATTCCCGCCACGGCATCCTCCGGAAACATTGAGACAAAATCAAATTCAACGATACCCGGCTTATCAAGACACAGCACAAAATATGCACCTCTGATATCCTTAGGTGACGTAAAAGTAAGCTCATATTTCCGAAAGAAATTATAAGTTTCATCAGTTCCTTCTGACACACCAACACATACCTTATCCGTTACCGCTCTGGCTTTTTGGGACACGCTTTGATTTTCCACCCATACCATGAAGTTACCGTCAAAACGGACACATCTTGCCCAGAATGTAACCTTATATTTCATGCCCTTCTTAAGACATATGCCATCATAGCCTTTATTTTTTATTCCACTCACCGGAGTATTCGTATGAACACGCATATAATGCGGATTTTCAGAAGTATGCGGACTTCCCATAACTGCTTTAAAATCAGCCTCACCAGAGGACGGATATGCACTCCACGCATATGTACCGTCATATTCTGTATAATAATCTTTCGCATCTCCCCCTGCCTTCAAAAATTCAAATGAGCGGTTCTCTATCATTTCCGCATACAGCCCACCGTCTGCTGCATAATTAATATCTTCAAAAAACAATCCCATCATGCCTTCATTTATCGGAACCCCGATTTTCTTTTTAATATTAATCTTCAAAACCCTGACCTCCAAAACTTATATTTAAGCAACAGTTCAGAGTAGAACTGTTACTTATTTATGCTACATTTAGTTTAACTTAATTTGACAATATTCGCAACAAAATGTTATACTATATGAATAACAGTTAACGGCCACAGCCGACTGTTCTATAAACGCAACGGAGGAATTTACATGAAAAAATTAGGATTTGGTCTTATGAGACTTCCACTTAATACACCCGGCAATGTCAAAGATATTGATATGACCAGAGTAAAACAGATGGTGGACGATTTTATAGGTGCAGGCTTCACATATTTTGATACAGCCTACCCTTACCACGGCGGACAGAGTGAAATTGCTTTTGGCGAAGCAGTTGCAAAACGTTATCCCCGAGAAGCCTTTACTGTCACCAGCAAAATGCCTATTTTCGACAGTCCTACTGAAGAAGAAATGCAAACCATATTTAATCACCAGCTTGAAAAATGTCAGGTTGAGTATTTTGACTATTATCTGCTTCATGCCATGAATGCCGCACGTTATGAACACTGTAAAAAGGTTCATGCCTTTGAATTTGTCGCAAAAATGAAGGCTGAGGGCAAGATTAAGCATGTGGGCTTCTCATTCCACGACAGTGCCGCAGTACTCGACATGATACTGAACGAACATCCGGAAATAGAATATGTACAGCTCCAGCTTAATTACATTGACTGGGAAGATGATAATGTAGAAGGCCGCAAATGCTATGAAACATGTGTTAAGCACGGCAAACCGGTCATTGTAATGGAACCGATTAAAGGCGGAAGCCTTGCAGTTCTTCCCGAAGAAGCTGAATCGCTCCTTAAGAATCACAACAACGAAGCATCCATTGCCTCATGGGCTGTCAGATATGTAGCCTCCCTTGACAATGTAATCATGGTTTTAAGCGGTATGAGCACTGAAGAACAGGTTAAGGATAACATAAGCTACATGAAAGATTTTAAGCCACTTGACGATGCCGAGCAGGCACTTATTGCTAAAGCAGCCGATATCATAAAGAATGCCACTCCTATTCCTTGTACAGGCTGCCGTTACTGTACAGACGGATGTCCTATGCAGATTAATATTCCTGAAATATTTAAAATATACAATAACACTAAGAAATTCCCGGGTATTCCTGCAAAGGCAGCACCAGGCCAGTATAAGAAACTTGTAGAAAAATCAGGCAAGGCATCTGACTGTATCGAATGCGGCCAGTGTATGGCACACTGTCCACAGAATATAGAGATTACAGACTGGTTAAAAAATATCTCTGAAGTTTTTGAATAACAAAATCCTCTCACCGGACATTCTGCCAGTCAGAAATGTACACATCCCGGAGTACCATCAGAAAAGGGGCTGTTCTTTTACAGCCCCTTTTCTGCATCATATATTGTTCCCGTACAATTGTTCTTTGTGGGCTGAACTGTTAATTTTTTCTTTAAATATCAGTCAATATTCCATCTTAATTATAGGGGTTGCAAGGTAAACTCTAGTCTGCCCTTTCGCCTCATTGTAGTTAATTGCAATATTTACATTGATTTTATCATTACCTATAACTATTCCCTCTGCCATATCAGCGGCAGCAGCCGCCGTATGCGCATATACGCTGAAAAGTTCCTCTGAGCGGTTCTCAGCCACTACCTTTGCTCCAAGACTTTTAAGTATATCATCTGTAAGGACATTCCTCTCCTCACTGCCAAACTCACCATCATAGCTTGATATAAAAGTGAGCGTTAAATCACAATAAAGTCCCCGTTTCTCAATTTCATCTGTTATCAGCTCCGCATAATGACAGACACTCTCAGGAGAATCTGTTATATTAAGTCTGCACACAATATACTGCGCATAGGTTTTCTCTGTATGCCCGGCAACAGCGCTAGCAGAAACAGCAGTAGCGGCAGCAGTTTCAATGGTATTCATACTAAGCTTAAATTCTGAGGATGCTCCCTTTTTGCAAAGATATACCATATCCCTGCCATTCTCCCATGAGGCACCAAACTCGAATTCCTCTCTTATACCAATATCCTTTGCAAGACTTATTAATAGCTCCTTTTTTTCGCGGTTATCAAGATACATATCTCCATAATAAGCTGTGGCACTTATCTCTCCCACGACAGAAACACAGCTATCCCACCCGGTCATTACCTTCACTGCACTTACAAGCACAACCTCTTCATCGTCTTTTAAAGCCGCATATATGATAATTCCCGACAGAATAGCTGCTATTACTATACTTACCCATATTAAATATCTTTTCATGGCACACCTCCGATATGTTCTTATCAAAAGTATTGCCATTTTTATACGTTCTAATCGTAACAATTAACCAGCACAGGCAGACCGTTAATTCTAATCTTCTGTCTCAGTGCTCTCCCTTATTATAAAAGCATCCGCATATGGAAGTGTTTTTATCCATGCACAGAACATATGCCATTCATCAAGCTTGTGATTACGTCTTGCATAATAAATATTAGATAAATTTTCATAATTCATCGTACATGTCCGCATCTGATTATAGCTTGAAGGAAGAAGCTGAATTAAATCCCACCAGTATGCCTTATCCTTGTTTTCCATATATTTAAGTCTCACTGTCTCGATATAATCAACCATTGTCTTAGCAAATGCTTCTGATTCCGGTGTAAGGTTATCGAAGCTGAAATCCTCCATAACTATCGGCTTTGAATGAATTTTATGCATGGTACTTGTCGAATTTGCAACCGTTCCCACCTTATAAGTATCAAATTCCTTCCACCAGTAAAGCGGTGCCGTGATATCTACCGACACAAATATCTGCCTTATAAATTTGCGATGGTCACTTCCTGCCTTTGCAAGTCTCATGCCAAGTCCTAAATCATTAGGTCCTAAAATATAATTACCATCTGCATCATACTCACTGTCCATCCTATCCCAGCTGTTAAGAGGATTACGCGCTCCCCTTATCGCATTCTCAAGGTTCATAACCGACGTTCTTTCTAATTTAATCATAATTGCTCCCTTTTCATTCACTTATTCACGCAAAACCAAACCCTGGCTGTGTTCTACTCTCCAAGAAATATCTCCGCCATTGGCGAATCCTTAGGAAGTATAAGTGTATTATTGCCACCTGAAAGTGCATTAACTGCCGCATCGAGTGAACGTACAAATGAATAAAAATCCGCTTTTTCCTCACTTGAATATGCATCCGAAAGAATCTGCATATATTCAGCCTCACCCTCCGCTATAATCTGCTCGGCTTTGGCTTTAGCCTCGGCAAGCATTATTGCAATCTCTTTATCCGTAGTATTTATGATAATCTGTGCCTCAGCCTCTCCTTCTGCCTTATAAGTTGCTGCAATCTTGTCACGCTCTGAAATCATACGCTCATAAACGCTTGCCTTATTATCAGAAGGGAGATCAAAACGCTTAGTCTCAACAGTAAGAATCTCTACCCCGTACTGGTCCATAGAGTCCCCGATTGCAAGCATTATCGCTTCCGTAAGTTCACCGTCACGGCTTGTAATAACTTCATTCTGCTCAATTGTACCTATTACCGTCTTAATCGCATTATACACGACTGCATCAATACGATTTTCTGCGGTAGATACCGAAGAATTCAGTGTTTTGGCAAATGCCATTGGGTCTTTTATCTGCCAGAGTACATAGCTGTCTGTAATCATGGTTTTTTTATCCATCGTAATAACATCTGACTCGGGCAAATCATAATGCATCATCTTCTTCGGAAGCACCGTGGTAGTTTCTAAAAACGGAATCTTAAAGCTAAGCCCCGGTTCAGAAATAACTCTGTTAATCTTACCAAACTGGCGCACAAGCCTGTACTCATTTTCCTGTGTAACCACAACCGATGAGCCTAAAACCACGACCAAAGCCAGTACTATAACCACACCTAAAATCTTACCAGTTTTCTTCATGTCCATTGCCTCCTAATTAACAGCATTGAAGCTGTCTAACGGATAAATCATGTCAATATTACTTCCGTCGGCAGTACCGTCAATAATAACCTTCATATCAGGAAGAATGTCTTCCATTGTTTCATAAAACATTCTTCGTTTGGTAACCGTCGGGTACTTTACATATTCCTCATACATCGCATTAAAACGTGCCACCTGGCCTACCGCTTCATTCACACGTTCAGCCTTCTTGGCCTCTGCCGCCTGAAGGATTCTGTCAACCTCTGCCTCTGCTGCCGGAAGATTCTCATTACGATATTTATTAGCATTATTAACTGCTGTTTCTTTACCCTGCTTAGCTGATTCAACTGCTTTAAATGCCTCCATAACTGCCGTTGTCGGCGGCTCTGCATCCTGAATCGTAATGTTTACAAGCTGTATACCAATATTGTACACCGTAAGCTTATCTACTATCATCTGGCGAATCATGGACTGAATCTCATTCTTGCCACTTGTCAGCACACTGTCAACATCATAATTCCCCACAACCGTCCTAATACAGCTCTGAGTTATCGTTCTTAAAATTTCAACAGGATTATCCGCACTGTATACAGCTTTTACAGGGTCGGCAATCTTATACTCAATGTAAAAATCCACATTTACAAAATTATAATCAGATGTAATCATAAGTGACTCTGATTCATAACCTGCATTGTCTGAAGTTGTATATCCGATTGAAAAGCCCTGAATCGTAGTGTTAACCTTCTCCACCTTCTGCACAAATGGTATTTTAAAATGAAGTCCGGGCTCTGTCACCGCACCGGCAACACCAAAGGTCGTAAGCACCGCCTGCTCCTGCTCGCCAATCGTATAAAAGGAATTACCGGCAAGCATCAAAACTACAAGCAAAATTACCGTAACCTTTACCACTCTTCCTACTTTTTTCTTAGTTTTATCCCCGTTCGGGTCATAATCATATGTAGTAGCACTCATAATATTAATCTGCCTTTCTTTATACCCGTGTAAATACTTATCGTCTACTCTGCCCAGAATGCCCTTGCATACTCTGCAATGAGCGGTACCATTTTCTTAATGTCCATACCACCGGTATTTACGCAAAGATTATATCCCGCCTTGTCACCCCATGGTGTATTCGAGAAAAACTCATAGTATTTTGCACGTTCCGCATCAACCTTGTGTATCTTCTTCTCCATATCACGCTCACCGGTCTTTTCGCCCTCTAAGGCTCTTGCCTGACAGCGCTTAATCTTCGAATCCATATCTGCATATACAAACAGGTTAAAAGGCTTAAACTCCTTAAGAACCACATCTGCCGCACGGCCTACGATGATACAGTCCCCCTTTGCAGCAAGCTCCTTTATAATCTTATGCTGCTCCACAAAAAGATTAACACTGTCCGATATCATCGAAGGTGCATAAGCAAATGTCCTGCCAAAATGCACCGGTATATTTCTAAAAATTCCACTGTCAAGTGTCTTTTCAACATAAGTCTCATCAAGCTCATGTCTTTTAGCAATCTCCGTAACTATCTCCCTGTCGTAATATGCAAACTTAAGTTCATCAGCCAGACGCTTGCCAAGCTCACGACCGCCACTTCCAAATTCACGACTAACTGTAATAATTCTCATAATACATCACCCTGCCTCTCTTATAATCTGCTTATATGATACCACTAAAAAACATTTTATTCAAGCAGATGTTTTGTAACAGTTCTTTGGATAATTGACAAAAATAATGAACATTGCTATACTTAGAACTACAATATAAATCAACTGATGATAAATTTATTTTCTGATTATAGAAAGGAAGTGTATACCGTGCCGGCATTACAACCGCAACCACAGCTAATCACTTTAGAGCAGTATGAAGCTCTTCCTAAAGACAGGCGAGTTGAAATTTTCGATGATGTTATCTATGACATGGCCAGTCCATCACAAATACATCAGGCAATCTCCATCCAGCTTTCCACCGTTATAAACAATTACATTCTCGGCAAAAAAGGAGCTTGCAGCATATTCAATGCACCATTTGATGTAAAGCTTTCTGATACTCCTCTTATAATTGTTCAGCCTGACATAATGGTTGTCTGTGACAAAAATAAGCTGGATGAAAAAAGATGCAATGGAGCACCGGATTTTATTATTGAAATTGTTTCCCCGGGCAATCCATCCGACGATTATATCCGCAAGCTCTACTACTACAAGAACTATGGTATACGTGAGTATTGGATTGTAGATCCGAATAGAAAAACAATTTCAGTAAATTACTTCGAGGGTAATCTTGTGAGCATTCAGTATCCTTTTGATTCCGTTATAAAAGTAAATATCTATGATGACCTATACATCAACTTCTCCGCAATATCAAGATTATTAAATATCTGATGTATCAAAAAAAGGCATATACGCTCTGCCGCATATGCCTTTCTTAATCCCATTCTCATTTTCACAATATAAATTGTAACAGTTCAAATCGTAAGCATACCTTCCATCTCTTCAAAGTTAACAATTCTCTGCATGCCGTTCTTAAACTTAAGCAGAATATCTCCATATGCACCGCTCTTAGTTTCATCCTCATAGCAGATACTCTCAATCGGAAATATTTCATCCTCTGTAAAATCGCAATGACTTTCCTTTGTTATAACCTGTGAAATCATGACATAAGACTCAAATGCATCATATTGTTTAAGCTTATCCCTTGTGGCATATATAATTATTGATTGTAAAGAATCCGGATTCGTCCCCTTACTTTTAACATAATCTATACTGTCCCAGCCGTCATATATTGTCATGGCAAGCTGCTTTTCACTTCCGGTAAAATCCCTTCCCTTTAAAATTATTGCCTTCGCATTAGCTCTTTCAATTTTTACAATTTCAGTTCCGTTATCCGGAAAGCCATATGCTCCCAGTGTGAAGCGTGCCGCCCTTCCAAAGAGCCTTAATTTGTCAACACGCATAATTCCATACGGCACTGTAAAATCTGCCAGATTAAGTCCGCAAAGCCAGTGACATTCTGTAGAAAGATTATAGTTAAAAAACTGTCTTCTATATAAAACGCCATTTTTTTCACCATGCCAGAAGGTTACATTGCACTTTGAGAACTCACCGGTTTTAATATCCTTCATTACATACTGCTGTGCCTCAACGCTTCCTTCCTCAAAATTTTTATTATCATAGGCGACAGGTGTTGCTTCCCATGGATATTTGGTATTAAATGAAAGCTTCGAATAATTCCACATTCCGTGATTGTCACCCTTATTTTTCACAATCTTGCCGGTTCTTAAAATCGTCTCACCATTTGCATTATGATTAGAAAAACAAAGTGCCGGCCCATTAAGTACAGTCTCTTTAACCTCATTTTCGCCGAGTCTGTCCCATGAGCCGTTATTCTCCCTCTCAGTCCAGAAAGGATGCTCCTTCGGAAGGTGCAGACACAAAAATGCCTTGCCAAGCCAGTATGGTGACTCTGCGCATGAATAGCCTTGTACAAGCGGTGCAAACTGTCCGTAAAAGCCAAGAGTCGGAACACCCTTATAAAGGAAATCCTCCCTGCTAAGAAACTGCATAAGTGAGCCTGAGGCTATGCGCCTTGCAAGACCCGGATTTGCGGTATAATTTCTAAGGAACATATTGCCGTCAAAGGCACTTGTTGCCGCATTTCTGTATATATTGCTCCGTCCCCACATATTTGTAAAACCGTCTCTGTCAAAAAAATCCGCATAGCTTTCCATGAGTTTGTTCGAATTTTCTTCAAAACGCTTTGCAATTAAAGGTGCATTCTCATAACCATACCATAAATTCCATAACGGTGCATACACATTAAATGCCCAGCATGAATAGTAATCAAAGGAATGTCCGTCCCTGTACCATCCATCCCCCGCATAATATCCAAGTATTGCCTGGGCATGTTCAAGCATTATCTCATGCTTTACCGGATACCCCTCCATATTAAGAAATGCCATATCAAGCATGTTAAAAAGCCTCCAGTTCTGTGGTACTGTTGCCGCATGTGCATAACTTGATATAAATTCTGCAATCAAAGCCTTCTCTTCTACGCTATAGGTGTCCCAGAGCACTTCCTTAGACATCCACAGACAGGTTACAAGTGCGCAGGTTTCCACCGTCTGCTGAAAGCACCTGGTTCTGTCATTTTCGCCCGTAAGCTTAAACAAATCATCATAGGTTCCCACATATATTGAATCACCACGTGTACAGGAACGAAGTACCTGATTTTTGTAATACTCTCTTACCTTATAACCGCATATTTCAAGCTCAGGCTCATCATGTATGAGCGGTGCTGCTATAAAAAAGCTTCTGGTTAGCCCTTCAAACTTTTCCGCCTTTTCTTCTGCTTCTCTTGCCTCTTTTGATGCGTTTAAATGAGGATATGTTATCTTTGTCTCTTTACGCGGCATAACTACCGGGTCATCAAAACTTTTTATATTCTGAAACATTCCGCAAAGCAGATACTTACCTGCCTCTATCCACGATTCCCTTGTAAGTCCTGTATAAGGACTTAAATCATAATCCAAATTTTTCGCTCTAAATACCATAATCTTCTCCGTCAAATCAAATCTTTCTCTTGTCAGAGTGCTTATTGTCGGTGACAAAGCCTTTCTTACATACATGGAAGCGGGGTCATCTGATATCTGACATAACCCCAAGCTCTGCTCCGCCCCACTCTACTACCGTAAAACCTTTACGTATAAAATTGTCACTCAAGTAAAAGATTTGTCCTTATTTCGCTTCTTATGTCAAGCATCCCTGCATCCTCCCAGAAAAATAAAATTTTCTGTTCGGCAACGGTATTTCCCTGCGGCTTATTACTAAAGACGAATATTGCAAAGGTATCAGCCATATCTTCGTGAAAATATCCGGCTGCATAAGGCCTTACATAACGTGTCGGGTCATCCTTGTAGCTTATATGTCTGCCATCTTCTGCATCCTTCCAGAATAAATCATAGTAACACTTTCGGAAAGAGCCCTCAACAAAGCCGGCCGGGTCATGCACATTTTTTCCGACAGTCAGATCAATCTGCGTATCATCCTCTAGCAATATATGCCCATACTCATGGATAATTGTATAGGTAAGCTTGCTCCAGTCGCGTTTATTACCATTCTCATCATAAACATCATAGTAATCTATATTAATTGCAAACTGCGAATTGTCTTCTGTACCGTCCTCACGGCTTATTGTGGATGCATATGCCAGATTATTGCTAAATCCGTCAGTAAACAGGTTAAATTCTGAAATTCTTTCCCGAGCCTCATATGGAAGCACTTCACACAGATATTCCCATACGGCAGCATGTCCGTCATCATCAATGCTTACATTACCATCACTTACATGATATGAACCAAGAATATTGGAATAACCCGCGGAATAATTGTAAACTGTTATTACACATTTCTCACCGGCATCAAGCATTATATATTTACTGTAGACAACATCCATCCAGCTCTCATACAACGCTCCATCCTCTAAAGCAATTTCTTCAGAAGGCTCTCCATACATACCTCTGATAAGCTTCCTTACTTCATCAGTGGTACAGCCTGTTTCCTCCGGTTTTATTTCAATATATTCTAAAAATCCGTTACGATAAAGATAATATGTATTCATCGACTTATCAGAGCCAAACCATTTCATCTTATAAAGATAAGTCTCATACTTATCCTCCCAGAAATCGCCTGTTATGACATATGAATCCACCAGTTCACCGGCGGCACCTATATATGCCTCACTTTCCGCTAATGACACGCCAAAATAAATCACATTGCCTAATGTCTGCGTATATACATAATCATCCTCTTTCTTTTCCATCGGATTTAAATAACCGGCATCCTTTGCTGATGTAATATTATCAATAACCGCCAAAAGCAGTGTCACTGCACGGCTGATATCTGACAGCTCAATGTGTCCCGCAGTATCGGCAACCGAATGATAAAGATATCCTCTGCCGTTCTGTGTCACAAGAACAGCCGGCACTCCCGCGAGCTGAAAGGCCGCATGGTCACTTGCCGTCTCTGTAGTAAGATTAAGTGTATCATCCTCTGCCATAATAAGCCTGCTAAGCCAGTTTGCCTCACCATCCATGGTACAGACATTAAGCCCGTCCGTTCCAAGTCCTCCAAGCATATCAAGCTGAATGTCACCTGTCATCCTTTGAAGCTCTGAATCCGTAAGCGTTTCTGTATAATAGCGTGAACCATTTCTGCCGTTCTCCTCATCCGTAAAGCTTATAAATCTAAGCTCAATATCAAAAGACCTGTCCTTCACTGCTTCGGCAAGTGCCAAAAGTGCCACAACTCCGGAAGCATTATCGTTAGCACCATAAGCTGTAGGTACACTGTCATGATGTGCAGAAATAACCAGAATGTCTGCTTTTTCTTTGTCCGCATGCTTCACTGCTATTACATTGGTGCCGGTCTGACCTTCCGTATTCGTATAAGGCTGCAATGTCACCTCATATCCCATCTTTTCAAATCTTTGCTCCAGATATCCGGCTGCCTCTCTTTCTCCTTCCGAACCGATTGGCCGGTGCTTCATGGTAAGAGTCTCTAAATCCTTCCTCATATTTCCAATATCAGGAATTGCATTTTTTTCTGAGATATGGCTATATATTTTAAATATTCCAAACATGAGCACAATGACCATAAATACACAGCCTGCAACAGATATAATTCTTTTTTTCATATTAAACCTTTCTTCTGTCTAAAGGGTATTTGCTCTGTTTTCAATGTTCTTCTTAAAATTCATCACGCTATGGTCATATTCTTTATCCATAAGTGTTGAATTAATAAGGAAATCTGCCGTCGCCTTATTATTGGCCATCGGAATGTCGTATACCTGCGCTATTCTTAAAAGTGCCTTAACATCAGGGTCATGTGGTGCTGCTGTAAGCGGATCAGAAAAAAATATTACAAAATCCACCTGTCCTTCCACAATCTTTGCACCAATCTGCTGGTCTCCGCCAAGCGGTCCGCTGTTATAGCCACGGACAGGAAGCCCCGTCTTATCTGTAATCATTCGTGCTGTTGTTCCTGTTCCGCACAAAAAATGATTCTTAAGTATATCATAATTATCTCTGCACCACTCAATAAGTTCTGCCTTCTTGCCATCATGCGCTATAAGCGCGATATTCTTCTGCTTACCAATGGTAAGGGTTATATAATCATTATTCATATCTTTCCCGTTCCTTTCTTGTTATGAAATAATTATAACACATGTCTGTTCTATTTTCCAGCAGTCTGTTACTACTAGTTAAAAAAAACAGAGAGCAGAATAATCTGCCCTCCGCATTTACATTCTCTCACTTGCTTCAATCCTGACAAGTGCTCTTCTTAATGAAAGCTCTGCACGTACTGTATCTGTCTCCTCTGACTTTTCAAGAAGTCTCTTTCTTGCACGCTCCTCTGAAGCCCTTGCACGTTCAACATCTATTTCATCCGGCCACTCCGCAATCTCGGCCATAAGAGTAATCTCATCCGGCATTATAACCACGAATCCTGAATGCACTGCTGCAAGCTTAATTTCTTTTTCCTCATGGATAGTTACAATTCCCGGTTCTATGGTTGTCGTAAGAGGAATATGCTTCGCATACACACCGATTTCACCATCAGCGGTATTCATCTCAAGCATGGATGCCTGGCCCTCATATAATACACGGTCCGGTGTAATAATCTTTACCTGAAAGAGTTCTGCCATATAATCACCTACTTACATTTTGCCAAAACATCATCGATGCTTCCTGCATTGAGGAAATAACTCTCAGGGATGTTATCATGCTTACCTTCAAGAATTTCTTTAAATCCTCTGATTGTCTCGTTAATAGGAACATAGCGGCCCGGAAGACCTGTAAACTGCTCTGCAACGAAGAAAGGCTGTGATAAAAATCTCTGAACCTTTCTGGCTCTTGATACAACCAGCTTCTCATCTTCTGAAAGCTCGTCCATACCAAGAATGGCAATAATATCCTGAAGCTCTTTATAACGCTGTAAAATTTCCTGTACGCCACGTGCCACCTTATAATGCTCTTCACCCACGATTCTCGGATCAAGAATACGAGAGGTTGACTCAAGAGGATCTACTGCCGGATAAATACCAAGCTCAACAATTGAACGTGACAATACTGTTGTCGCATCAAGATGTGCAAAGGTAGTTGCCGGAGCAGGGTCAGTAAGGTCATCGGCAGGTACATATACAGCCTGAACTGATGTAATTGAACCATTCTTTGTGGATGTGATACGCTCCTGAAGCGCACCCATCTCTGTCTGAAGGGTTGGCTGGTAAC
>CAZBHM010000049.1:0-11504 GCA_964491975.1 uncultured Lachnospiraceae bacterium
GGATGTATAATTATTATATTACATAATAATTAATGTTTACTAAAGGGGGAAGTGCTGTGGAGAAATTCAGACAGACAAAAGCATTTACTGTAACAGAACTACTTATTGTGGTAGCTATTATTGTTATCCTTCTCGCTATAAGTATGCCCTTTGTGGCAGACAGCAGTACTGACCTTAAGATGACAGAATTGGATAATTATGCAAAGACTATTTTCCTTGAGGCTCAGAACCAGCTAATTGAGAAGAAGGCTGAGGGCGGTCTTACAGATTTTTATACAGAGATGGAAACTGTCTATTCTGCCAACAGGCTTGATGAAGCTCCGCAGGATTTTGATGTAGCAGATAATGGTGACAGGTGGAAGTCATTGTATTATCTGTGTGCGGATGATGACATAGTTTCAAAGGTCATTCCCGAGGGCGCATCGTTTGACGGAACCTGTCTTATTGAGCTTAATCCACAGACGGGTGATGTGTATGGAGTTTTTTACAGTGAAGACAGCGAAGCAATTAATTATGCGCTCGATGTTCAGAGCCTGTTAGACAGAAGCGTTAAGGAGCGAAAGGGCAAACAGCTTGGTTATTATGGCGGAGACCTTGGTAATACGGCACTTGAAAGCTTTGAGCTTGGACAGACATTAGAGGTTGTTAACAGTGAGGAGCTTTATATTAAGATTGGCTATGAGCTTTCAGCGATGCTTCTTAGAAATTACAAGGAAGCGCTTACCATAGATTTAAAAATTACCGGAAAGAGCAGTAATGCAGTCTGGGAGTATCCCGTGGACACTAATGACATGATAGTAAAAGCTGACAGGATGGAGCTTTACATTCTTCTTGACAGTATGCTTCAGGGATATTCATTCGGTGAACTGACGGCAGATGCTTCAGGGGGTGGCGTTGACATTACCGGAAGCTTTGAACCGGGTGAAGATATTAAAATTACACTTACAGGCACGTTTGATAAGGGCGCATATTATCAGACCGTAACTGATGAGGCTGTTGCAAACAGTCTGTTTGAAGCTAAAATTAATGATGAGATACATATTGGTGCGGTCAGACATTTGAGAAATCTTGATAAGGATTATTATACACATGACGGCCGGAAGGTTAATGTAATTCAGAATAAGGACATAGATTTTGCTTCAACTGACTATGCATGGACCTTAAACGGAGCTTCATGCGTCTATATGGGAACAGCACCAAGAGCAATAGAGGCTTTTGAGCCTGTTGAAAATGATACTATATTTGAGAAGACAGGTTCAACATTTGATGGAAGAAATAATCTTCTTAAGAATTTTGTCATAAGTACTAAAGAAGATTACAGCGGTATTTTTAGAAAGATGTCTCAGATGACAGTGCAAAAGGTCAAAATCAGAGATATAAAGCTTGATGCAGGAACGGGCTCTTATGTGGGCGCACTTGCAGGAAAGATTACAAAAAGTATCATAAAAGACTGCGGAGTGTACCTTGGTACGCGTAATGAAGACAATGCATATTATTGTAATAATGTTTATACTGAAGGTACGTATCTTAATGAGATGGAGGAAAGATGCGAGACACTTACTATTTCTGGAAATACCTTTGTGGGCGGTCTTATAGGGTATGCGGAAGATACGGATATTACTTCAAGCTTCGCCGCAATTAAGGTAAAAGGTACCTTTGATGTGGGCGGCTTTGCAGGCTGTGCAGATAACAAAACAACAGTTGCCAGATGTTATGCATCAGGGGCGATAACAGCTGACGGACGGGCGGGAGGTCTTGTCGGAAGCAGTATTGGCAGTACATTTGATACATGCTATTCAACAGGCAATATAAGTGTCAACTGGAAATCAGGCGGATTTGTCGGCCAGTCTGAGAATACTAAATATACAGACTGCATATCTTATGCAAAGCTTACGGATTCATCCGGAAACCGTGTACCGGCTGTGTCAGGTGCATTTATAGGAACCGACAATTCAGACAATGATACATTTGATAACTGCGCATACCTTAAGCAGGAGGGCTATAATGTAGGACTTACATCAGAGGATATTCAGGGCATCAGTTCACATTATTATTATGAGCTTGAGAGTGCCGTTCCCAATGAAGTAAGCAAATGCGCTCCTTATGACTCGGCACTTATAAGGACGGCCTTCCCCTTTGAAATGGTAACAGATAAGCATTATGGTAACTGGCCTTCACAGTATGTTATTGATACATCTATTGTTTACTATGAAGTATATGAAGATAATTCATATGGCTATTATTGTGTAACCACTGTATCAGACATCGATGGCAATAATTCAAGTAACCTTACGTGGGTTCTTGATACGCTTAGAGATGAGATTTGTGTGGAGGACGGATATGCACTCCTTACGCTTTATAATCTCGAGAGCTTTGATTATGAGCTTAATATAGGTTCGGTTATCGCAACTGACAGTAATTATACTGATAATGTGAGGAATGAGCACGTTGTAATTTCTGACAGGCAGGGTAAAGGAAAGGCTAAGCTCCTAAGACAGCAGGGTGCGCTTACATTCAACGGTTATGAAGGGCAATATACCTCTGAGACAGACTTTGGAGCTGAAAAGATTAAGAACAGCTTTTCTGTAAGCGGCATGTATCTTTACCAGCTGCCTTATACACTGCAGACAACTGACAGATTGGGTGTAAGCAATTTTTATGACAGACTGATTATTTATAACGGACTGGCAAAGAATAATCCGGACCCGGTAATTGGCGGCAGAACCAAGAATGATGCGGGAACACTGGTTTACTATTATTGTCCGCATTTCTCAAGGAATGTAGTTAATCCCGGAATCTGGGATGGTACGGAGAAGCTCACTAATCCGGTGCACGTATATATCCGTTCGGCAAGACAGCTTAATGCACTGGGACGTTATACATACTACTGGAATACTAATGAAGGCTATGTTGATAAGATTATGTTTGAACAGGAGACAGATATAAGCTTTTCAGCATATACTAAGAATTACTGCGGTGAGATATTTGACCTTATGGATACCAGTGAGGATAATGCCATAAGAAATCAGCCAATCGGGCAGGAGATAGCTACCGGTTCACCGGGACAGTTTAATAACAGCTTTAATGGTAACTGCAAGAAGATAATAGATTACCGGGTTGTCTCTGATTTAAGATTTGTAGGCTTTTTTGGTGAGGTAGAGAACGGTATTATTGAAAATATTGTATTAACCGTTTCAGAGCCGGGAATGGGATATGTTCATGGAACATACGACCATACTGAATCTACGGCAGTAGGAGCGCTTGTGGGACTTAGCTATCATACCATGAATGAGATAAGAAATTGTTCGGCAAGCGGTTATGAAGTCAAATATATAAGCAATACTGCGCCTACGATACAGGCACTTGCAGTCGGAGGCCTTGTCGGAAATTCAATGAGTCTTATTGAAAACTGTCAGGCTGTGTGCGATGTAAGAGCAGAGCTTAATGGCAGATATACATATTCAGTGAGTATGGGAGGCCTTGTCGGAACTGCTTATTATAAACCGGTACGTTCATCATATGCAGGCGGAACCATAGACATTTCGATAAGTGATGATGCCAACATAAGCCAGATTAAGGATTTGGCGGCAGGCGGAATAGCGGGTGCCGTATTAAAGACATGGAGCAGGAAAGTTGATTCTTCAAATGGAGGAGAAACATTGTATGAAGATTTATATTCATATACCACGATAATGGTTAATCCTAAATTTGAAGATGTAAAAGGGCAATATGTAATATCACCAATAGTTGGCAAAGCAGTGCTTGATACTGTCAGCAGATATATGAATTCAGGACCGACGATAACTGCTTCTGATATTGTTGTAAGGAATTGTCATTATCTGGACACTGTATTTAACGGAGTTAAGGATGAGGGTGAGAAGGTGGCTGAAAGCAAAATCACTTCCGAGTACGGTGCTTTAGCCGTTACATATGATGAGCTTTCAGACCTCACATTTGCAAAAATGGGCGCTGTTAATGATAAGGAGCATACATTCCCTGTAAGTAAAGCGCTTAAGGGGTATACTTATGGTTTCCCTGCTGCAGTAAGGGATTCTTATAACCAGTATGTTCATTATGGCGACTGGCCTTTTGAAACAACAACAAGACTGCTTAGTAAGGCCATGCCGGGATATTATGAAATTTATTCTGATGGAACAGTCGGAAGCTACTACGTGGATGCGAATGGCAATGTAAAGTCATCGCTTAAGAATAATCTTGATATTGTAGAGACGGGTTATGCAACGATTAAGCTTAATCCGGACGGCGCAGACTGTGTGGGAAATATTTCGATAGCAGGCGTTACTTATTATGTATGCAGAGACTCATCAATAAGCAATGAGAAGAACCGGATTAATGTACCTTATGAGGTGACCTATGACAGAGTCCTTGTTGAAGACGGTATGATTAAGGGCGATTCTGATAATGATATAACGAGAACTTTATACATCAATCCCAATTTTGGTGCTGCCATAAGTGCTTATGATACACTCGGATATGAAGAGGATAACCCTTTACAGGTAAGAACAACCGAGCAGCTTTCCAGTGTGGGAAATATAACATTTAACTGGGATGAATGGGATAAGGCTGCTTATATGAAGCAGACAAGAGACCTTGAGCTTGATGAGTTTGGCGGAAATGTAAGCCTTAAAGAACGCTGTACATATGACGGCGGAAGAAGAGAAGGCTTTAAGATGCTTGATGCCATACATACCGTATTTAGTGACAGTGGAGGAACGATTAAGAATTTATGGTCTGTCGGTAATAAAGATGTATTTATCGGTAATAACTGGGGTGTCATGGAGGAGTGTCTGATTGAGAGAGCGGAAATTAATTCTAATAGTGCTGATAAAGCAATACTTGCGGATATTAATAATGGAACCATTAAGAACAGCTCGGTCATTAATTCCAACATCTCTACACCATGGCGTAATGCGGCAGGCTTTGTGCTGACTAATGCCACTAATGGAACGATTGAGAATTGCAGCGTGTATTCTGATATCAGTCATGCCGATATGACGATAAGTGGCAATCAGGCATTTGGTTTTGTGCAGTCGAATGGCGGCAGGATTAAGAACAGCTTTGCAAAGGCTACACTTAACGGTGCCAATATAACGGCGGGCTTTGTTCAGGCTAATAAAGGCGGCGGAATTATTGAAAAATGTTATGCTGACTGTATCGGCACCACCGGTACCGGAGATGCATTTGGATTCGTGTCCAGTAACGGTTCATATAACAGTGTTGGAAAAATTAAATCCTGTTACAGCTTAGGCTCAGTAAAAACAAGTACGGGAAAGAATGTATACGGCTTTGGTTACAATGACAGTTCTCGTGCTGAAATGCAGAACTGCTACAGTATATGCCGTATCGAGCCGGGCAGTGCCGCAGCATATGGCTTTAGCAATGAAACGGGCACGGTAAGCAATTGTTATTGGGGATATAGCGATACCCATAATGCAGAAATCGGTGATAACGGTTCCGGAGAAAAGATGAATCCGGAAGAAATTAAAGCTTTAATAGCAGCGCTTGGTGATTAATTAATAGCTGAAGGGAGGAAATCATGGTGAAAAGAATAAGTGCCAGATTAAAGAGTAATTCGGGTGCATCCATAATACTTGTACTAATATTACTTCTTATGTGCGTCATGGTTTCCTCCGTTATTGTTATGGCGGCCGCTACCGGTGCAAGCCGTAATGCCGCGAGGAAGAACCAGCAGCGGGGATACATTGCGATAATGTCTGCTGTACGGCTTATTGCAGATGAGGTGGAAAGCTGCGGTAAGTTTGTCGGACAAGCGGTGACACTGGATTATGCCTGCAATATAGACGGAGAACAGCAATATATACCTACACATAATGGCGAGACCATGATAGTTGATGAAAATAATCCCAAGCATGCGGATATTACGGAAAACAGTGGTATTGACATCTGGAGTGTGGATGTACTAAGTACTGAGCTTGATGGCGCATTTGGCAGTCTGATTTATGATGCCTGTAAGGCAATATATGATGACAAGCATTCAGGGTATACGACAGCTTTTACCATTGCTTCGGCAGATGAGCGTATTCCGGACGTGAACTGCGAATTTATTATGGATTCATCATATAGTATAATAATAGTTCTTACGGCAGCAGACAGCGATTATGTAATGACATTAAAGTTTAACAGTGTTGTAGGGCAGGGGTTAGAAACGTCAGACATAACCTGTGTGCATACCATTAATTACAATAAAGTAAAACAGGATGGTTCACTTATACCCAACCAGACTAAAGAAATAAATCCCGTGGGAACAAAGACAATTAAGAGGACAACTGTTACATGGGGGCTTCCATCGATTACGAAGGGAGGATATGCATATGTTGTGGAATAAGCTTAAAAGCAGTAAGGCGGAAACCTTATTAGAGACACTGGTGTCAATACTTATAGCAGCACTTTCCGTGACACTTCTTGCAACAAGCGTTATGGTAGCGGCGAGAATTAATAAAGCTACTAACGATGCTGACCTTAGATTTAACCAGGAGCTTGGTGAGGCTGAGCTTGGAAGTGAACCCGGTATAAAGAACAGCCCGCTGGTAATAAAATTTGCTGATGGAAGTACAGAGAATATATCAGTGGATTTGTATGGAAGCGGTGAGTTTGCCTCCTATAAAAAGGGCGGTGACACGCCATGAAGAAGCTTAGATGTAAGAAGGGGTATACACTTATAGAAATGATAGTATGCGTGCTTACGCTTGTAATGATAGCACTCATATGTACGACCGGATTTGATATGGCCATGAAGAGTTATAATGAGTCATTATTTGAGTCCCACAGTCAGATGTTAGAGTCAACGATTAATACATATATAGGTGATATACTGAGGTATTCACATAACGCTACAAACAATGAGGATGATACAGTAACATTTGGCAACAGCGTTTATGGAGTAGAGGCAGCTTCATTTAAGATTAATGAGGATGGACACTTTGTGTTTGTAATGTCTCCGACATCAGAAGGACTGCTGCTTGGTGCTAACGTATATGCAGAGAATCTGTATGTGGCTGATTTCTGGCTTACATATGACAGCGCGGCCTGTACTTATCGGGGCGGATATACGATTAAGAGTACAGTTACTGATAAGGACCGTATTGTGAGCTTTGCATACAGAAGTATAGTAGATGGTGTATAAAAGAAATGTTTTTTTCGGAGGATGAAGGATATGAAATATTTACGTTTGGGAGATTTACTTGTATCAAGTGGTGTTATTACGGCAGAACAGCTTAACACGGCGCTTGAGGAGCAGAAGAAAGAGGGCAAACGCCTCGGTACAGTTCTTATTGATAATAAGATAATTACAGAAAATCAGCTTATAGATACACTTCAGCTTCAGCTTGGAATAGAGTTTATAGACTTAAACAGTGTTAACATATCTCCTGATATGGCTAAGATTCTTCCAAGAAATATTGCTAAAAAGCATATGGTAATTCCTGTAAAGCTTGTTCATAATGAGCTTTATCTGGCAATGACAGACCCGCTTAACTTTATTGCACTTGAAGAGGTTACGGCGGCTACCAAGAAGAAGGTGGTTCCCCTTATCGCAGGCTCGGCAGCTCTTGAAAGGGCTGTACAGAATCTCTACACCAATGAAGGTGCGGCAAGAGCCATTGAAGAAATGCGGAAAGATAATACAATTGATATCACTGAGCAGGCGGGAGATAACATTTCGTATATGGAGGATGACAGTAATTCTGCGCCTACTATTCGTCTTGTAAACTCGATTATTGACCGTGCGGTTACGGAAAATGCAAGTGATATCCATCTTGAACCAAGAGAGAATGAAGTAGTTGTGCGCATGCGTATTGATGGTGTACTTCATAACATGCTTGTGGTTCCTAAGGAATTACAGAGCTCAGTTATCAGCCGTTTCAAGGTTATGGCTAATATGGATATTTCACAGAGACGTATTCCACAGGATGGAAGAACTAATGTCAGAATACGTCAGCAGGATATAGATTTACGTGTTTCAACACTTCCGACCATTTATGGAGAAAAGGTTGTATTAAGACTTCTCCGTAAAAATGGCGCACTCCTTACCATGGAGGGCATTGGTCTTCGTGGCCATAATATGGAGGTATTTAAGAATATCCTTGATAACAATGCAGATGGTGTTATACTCATAGTAGGACCTACAGGTTCGGGTAAATCATCTACCATGTATACCATGGTAAGAGATTTAAATAGAGAAGAGGTTAACCTTATAACCCTTGAGGATCCGGTAGAATATAATATTGCCGGTGTTAACCAGGTTCAGATTAATGACAAAGCCGGTCTTACATTTGCAAACACCCTTAGGGCAGTACTTCGTCAGGATCCGGATATTATCGGTGTGGGTGAGATTCGAGACGGTGAGACAGCCGATATCGCACTTCGTGCGGCACTTACCGGTCATCTTGTAATATCGACAATCCATACCAATGATGCCAAATCTTCAGTTGACCGACTGCTTGGTATCGGTGTAGAGCCATATCTTATAGCCGATTCAGTGAAGGGAATTATAAGCCAGAGACTTGTAAGAAGAATATGCCCTAATTGCAAAACGGCATATACACCTGATGAGAATGAGGTACGCCTGCTTAAGCTTCCTGCAGGAAGAAATTATACCTTTTATAAGGGTTCGGGCTGTGCAGAATGCTTTTACTCAGGCTATAGAGGCCGAATAGGTACTTTTGAAATACTTGTATTTAATACAGAAATGAGGCATGCAATTGTTGAAGGAAGCATGCGACTTTTAGATGAGGCTATTGATAAGTCAGACTTCCAGCCGATTATAGTGAACTGCCGTGAGCTTGTTGAAGAGGGTATTACTACAGTAAGTGAAATTTCACGGGCAATCAGCACTGGAGATTTGTAAACGGAGGCGGCAAGTATGATAACGGATGTAATAAATAAGGCTGTTGCGTTGAGAGCCTCAGATGTACATATCGTATGCGGAATACCGGTGCGCTTTAGGGTTGACGGAATGATAACCAATATGGATGCACATGTACTTACGGCATACGATTGTGAGAAATATGTGGAATCAATAAGCAGCAGTGCGCTTAAAGAGGTAAAGGAAAAGGGTGAGGCTGACCTTGCAATAACCGTGGCAGGCCGTCGGTTAAGGGTTAACATATTCATGCAGCAGGGTATGTATTCAATAGCAATCCGTATACTTAATGATACAATACCAAGCCTTGTCAGTCTTGGCCTTCCTGATATAATAGCAACCTTTCCGGGCTATCGTAACGGGCTTGTACTGATAACAGGAGAGACAGGCTCTGGTAAATCAACCACGCTTGCAGCCATACTTAATCAGATTAATATGACAGAGTCCGGCCACATAATTACACTTGAAGATCCTATAGAGTATGTATATACTCCTGACAGATGCGTTATTAACCAGAGAGAAGTTGGCAGAGATACTTTAAGCTTTGCAAGTGGTTTAAGGGCAGCACTTCGTGAAGACCCGGATGTAATACTTGTAGGTGAGATGAGAGACCTTGATACAATTGAGACCGCACTTACTGCGGCAGAAACCGGACATCTTGTGTTTGGAACGGTGCATACCAATTCAGCGACAGATGCGGTTGACCGTATTGTTGATGTGTTTCCGGAGGGCAGACAGAAGCAGATAAGACTTCAGCTGTCCATGACACTTAAGGCAGTTGTGTCACAGCAGCTTTTGCCAAGGAAAAACGGCGGCAGAGTGGCGGCATGTGAGGTTATGATAGTAGACCATGCCATACGTAACCTGATAAGAGAAGGTAAAACTCCGCAGATTGCCAATTCAATACAGACTTCCGCAGATATCGGAAGCATTACCATGCAGAGTGCGGTAACGAAGCTTCTTAATGAAGGTATAATTACAAAAGAGACTGCCGCGGAGGCGGTGGATTTGCAGGACAATATCAAAACGGCACAGGGATTGATGTATGAACATTCCGGCTTGAAGATGAAGATTTAGATGTGATAAAATTCCGTAGAAAGGAATGGCGATTGATATGGCAAATTATAAATATACGGCATACTCACTCAGTGGGGAGAAGGTTGTAGGTGTAGTAGAGGCACTAAGCCGGACTGAAGCCGTTGCCAAAATTAAAGAAAACTGTCCGATAGTCGAAGAGATTAAAGAGGTTAAGGTTAATGTGACAGGCCGCAGAATGCAGAAGGTTTCAACTAAGGCACTGAGCCTTTTGTGCGCACGATTTGCCATTGTGTTAAATGTGGGTCTGCCCATCGTGCAGTCCGTAGAAATGATGGCAAAGCAGACAGAGGATGCCAATCTTAAAGGGATTCTTGAGGAAGTGGCAGCAGATGTTGCGATGGGAAGAAGTCTTTCGGCAAGCTTTGCGGTAAGAGGAGAATGTTTTCCATCCACATTTATTGAGACAGTCCGTTCCGGTGAAGAGACAGGTGAGCTTGGGGCAGCATTCGAACGTTTAAGCTCATATTATGAAAAATCAAGTAAAACCATGCAGAAGGTTGTAGGAGCACTTACATATCCGGCCATTGTTATGGTGGTGGCAGTTGTAGTTATGGGTATTATTATGGTAGTAGCAGTTCCGTCATTTACCCAGGCATTTAACCAGTTAGGCTCAGAGCTCCCATGGATTACAAAGTTTGTAATAGCCCTGTCAGATTGGATTAAGAAATACGGACTTATTGTGGTAATTGTTGTTGCGGCAATAGTGCTTGGATGCAAGCTTTATGCCAGAACAGATAAGGGATCGGCATTTTTTGCAATTACACTGCTTAAGCTTCCTATGGTTGGTGATATAATTAAGCTTTCAGGCGCAAGCCAGTTTGCACAGACAATGTCAATGATGGTTATGGCAGGAATGCCGATTATAAGATGTATAGAGACGGCAGGCAAGAGCGTTAATAATTACGTCATGAGGCGCGATATACTTGAAAGTACTACAGGTATTGAAGCCGGCCGAACAATCGGCTCATGTCTTGGAAAAAGCGAATATCTTCCAAGTATGCTGGTTGAAATGACAGCAATCGGAGAATCCACAGGTACACTTGAGAGTACCCTAAAGACAGTAGGAGATTATTATGATAACGAAGTACAGGTAGCGACCGCCAAGGCATTATCCTTCCTTGAGCCGGCAATCATAGGCTTCCTTGCAGTATTCGTCGTAATGATACTCTTCTCAGTATATCTGCCAATGTTCAGCATGTACGGAGAGATGTGACGTACACGTTTGCAGTGCAGTACAGACATTACAATATGCTCGAGAGAGCTTGCTCGCTAAGAGCATATTGTAATGTCTGTACTATAGGGCGAACGCCCGACAACGAGAAGGAGGTGCGAAGCACCGGATTCGAGGTGGGGCACTGCAAACAGAAAAAAGGAAGTGCGAGGGCGAACGCCCGACAACGAGAAGGAGGTGCGAAGCACCGGATTCGAGGTGGGGCACTGCAAACAGAGAAAAGGAAGTGCGAGGGCGAACGCCCGACAACGAGAAGGAGGTGCGAAGCACCGG
>CAZBHM010000049.1:11604-14195 GCA_964491975.1 uncultured Lachnospiraceae bacterium
AAAAGGAAGTGCGAGGGCGAACGCCCGACAACGAGAAGGAGGTGCGAAGCACCGGATTCGAGGTGGGGCACTGCAAACAGAGAAAAATTTGGTTAGTATCGGGGTTTCAACCCACCCGATTCTATATATTTAAGTTTTACAAATAGGAGGAGATAGAGATGAAAACTTTACTTAGAAAGCTTAAAAACAAAAAAGGTTTTACACTTATGGAAATGTTAATCGTTGTTGCCATTATGGTTATCCTTGTAGCTGTATCAATTCCGGTATTTACAAATCAGCTTGATAAGGCTAAAGAAGCCACAGATGCTGCTAATTTAAGGGCTGCTAAGTCACTTGCATTGACAATGTACATGACAGAAGGTCAAGAATTTAAAACAGAACAATATTATAATATTGATACTGGTAAGTTCCAAGCTGATTCGATAACAGAAGGATATGGCGAGAGTAAAGATTATGAAAAATATGTAATTACTGCAGTTTGGGATGAGACTAATAAAGAAGTTAAAATTGATTGGAAAAAAGTTGGCTCCGGTAGTTAACATTTAAATCTCTTACATCAATATAAAAGATTTTCCGGTAACGCTCAGGGTTGAGGGCGTTACCAATTTCCAAAAAAGGAGCATATCATGCTTTTTGCAACACCTTTTATGACGATTTATGTTTTAATTTTACAAGGGATAGTCGGTGCGGTGCTTGCGAGCTTCCTTGGCTGTTTTGCATACAGAATGGTGAAGGGCGGTTCAGTTGTGAAAGGACGTTCGCACTGTGATGAGTGCGGGCATGTACTTAGAGCACCCGATTTGATTCCGATAATAAGCTATATATCCACAGGCGGCAGGTGCCGGTATTGTGGAAAAAAGATAAGTAAAACCTGCATTTATGGGGAAACAGTGCTTGCAGGACTTTTTATGATAAGTACACTGTGTTTTAATCTTAAACAGGAGCTTATTATTGTCAATGTATTTATATGTATACTTTATGTGATTACACTGACTGACTTATATGAACGTATTATCCCGGACAGATGTATAGTGACTGCAATTATATTGAGGATAATATATTTTTTATGTACAGAGGGATTTGAATTAAGAGGTCTTTTGGGAATTATCGGCAATGGTCTTATTGTTGCCGTGCCGATATTTATTTTAACGCTTATAATGGAATTTGTTCTTAGAAAAGAGGCACTCGGTGGTGGAGATATCAAGCTTATATTTGTAATGGGTATGTATCTTGGCTGGGCAAACTGCCTTATCATGCTGTTTGTGGCATGCATAACAGGTATAGTGGCAGCAGCAGCAAAGGGCTTAAAAAATGAAGAAAATGATGATAAAGAGGCCGGACTGGCAGCAATGACAATCCCGTTCGGACCATTTCTCGCAGCAGGTGCAGTATTTGCATTGTTTGCCGGAGAAAAAATAATAAATATTTATATGGGACTGTTTTTCTAATGACAACATGCGGTTTCCGCTTGTGATAGATAGTAGCAGAGAGGAAGAGAAATATGAAAAAAACTATAGTGGGTTTTGATATCGGTAACAGTTTTCTTAAAATTGCCACAATGGGAAAAGAGGGTATTAAAGTTGAGTCTGTTTCAATCCCTGAAAATCTCATGGCAGATGGGGTTATAAAGCATGCACATCTTATGTCAGGTTTTCTTAAAGATGTAAAAAAGGAATACAAAATAAAAAGTGGACCATGTGGGCTCGTTGTATCAGATGCCATTACAGTGTGCAGAAATGTTACACTTCCTATTATGACCGAACGCCAGCTTGAGCTTAATCTTCCGTTTGAATTTAGCGATTATATTTCAGATGAGCCGGAGAAATACGTTTATGACTATGCTGTTCAGGAAATAGTCAGGGATGAAGAGGACAATGCAAAAGAAATGAAGCTTGTCGGAGCGGTTATAAGCAAGGCATCCGTACTTGAGTATATAGATGTATTTAAAAACGCCGGTTTTAAGCTTTCTACCATGATACCACAGGAAGTTGCACTTACTAATGTTATGAGTAAGGCCATTGAAGAGGAAAGGGCAGAGGCGGATAAGGAATACTGTATAATCAATATTGGTCATGTGGCAACGAGAGTATATATTTTTAAGGGCTCCAGACTTCAGGTTATCCGTAATGTACCTATGGGCGGCGCTGACATTGATAAAGCAATTGCAGTTAATGAAAATGTAGATTTGTACAAGGCGGCTACATATAAGACGACTAATTACAACAATGTTCTTGATAAAGAGTATTGCAGGGACGTATTTACAAAGCTTACTTTAGAGGTTATGAAGGTTGTTAACTTCTATTATTTTAATAACAGAGAGTCGGCTATGGACAGAGTATATTTTGTGGGTGGAGCAAGCCGGATAAGCGAGCTTTGCCGTAATATAGCAGAGACTACCGGACTTTATAAACGGTCAATCACAGAGCTTCTGCCCGGTGAAATAGATGAAGCCGAGGCGGCTTGCGGACTTCTTGCCATTGGCACGATGTTACAGTAAAGGAGGAACCGGGATGTCAGCGAATGAAAAAGAAAATGTAAAAAAGAAAAAGGTTAAAGAGAATTATCCATCTAAGGTTACCCTTAATCTCTAT
>CAZBHM010000050.1:0-14043 GCA_964491975.1 uncultured Lachnospiraceae bacterium
CTCTCAAGCACATCAACTACTATATCATAATATTTCAAATTTGTAAAGAGTTTTTTTGAAAAAAATAAAAAATTTTTTGAACTATAAAAAATTCCTTTTTTTATGGCAGGATATGTGCTATACTATATAATCAGATGGGCAATAGTTTAGGAGGGATTGCGTGAAGAAGAAAGTTATTTTGAAAGGAAAGCTTAAGCTGTATATGATGTGGCCGATACTTCTTGGCCTGATTTTATTACCGGCAGTCGTAGTAACATATTTTTTCAGCACAATGGCCGGCTATATAGTAACGGCGGCATTTAGCGTGTACATTATTATAGCAGTGATTTTGTATTGTGGGTTAAGGAAGAAGGTTCTGCGTTCGATGGTGAATTTTGCCATGAATTATGATGATATGCAGAAGCGTCTCCTTGATGAGCTTGAGATACCTTATGGACTGGTGGATGAGCAGGGTAAGTTTTTGTGGATGAATCTTAATATGAAGGAAATTTTGCATTCAAGTGTGGGTATGGGTAATAATATTGACTCATATTTTGCTAAAGCCAGAAAGCAGATTTTCGAATCAGTGGAAAGAAAAGCAGAGTTCGAGGTAGATAATAACGATAAAAGTTATAAGGTTTTGTTTGAAAGGCTGGACATTAACGGTCTTGTAGGTATAGAGAATCTCCTTGGAGAAGCAGGGGCAGATGTTGAACTGGCGGCGGTGTATTTACTTGACCAGACACTGCTTAAGAAATATGAGAAGGAGAATCATGAGCAGAAGCTTGTGGCAGGACTTATTTATATTGATAATTACGAAGAGGCGATGGACAGTGTTGAGAGTGTAAGACGTTCACTTCTTGAGGCACTTATCGACAGGAAAATTACAAAGTACATTTCTGCAATGGATGGTATCGTCCGAAAGATTGAAAAGGATAAGTACTTTATTGTAATGAAGCGTAAGTATGTTGAAATGCTTCAGAATGAGAGGTTTACGTTACTTAATGAGGTTAAGACCGTTAATATTGGTAATGACATTGCGGTGACGCTTAGTATCGGTATGGGTATAAGTGATGATAAATATTCTGTAGCATGTGAATATGCGCGTGCTGCGATTGACCTGGCACTTGGCCGTGGCGGAGACCAGGCGGTTGTAAAGCAGGGTGAGGATATTTTTTACTTTGGTGGCAAATCCAAACAGATGGAAAAGTATACCAAGGTTAAGGCGAGAGTTAAAGCTCAGGCATTAAGGGAGCTTTTCGAGAATAATGATAAGGTTATCATAATGGGTCACAAGATTGGTGACAGCGACTCACTTGGTGCGGCTGTGGGTATTTATAGGGTAGCCAAGGCAAAAGGCAAGAAGACCCATATTGTTCTTAAGGAGATTACTACATCCATGAGACCTGAGATTGAGGCTTTCATGAATGATGAAAATTATGAAAAGGATATGTTTTTAAATCCCGAGGAGGCAAAGGGTGCGCTTGATGATTCAACGGTTGTGGTAGTAGTTGATGTAAATATACCAAGCAGAACAGAATGTCCGGAACTTCTTGGCATGTGTAAGAATGTTGTGGTAATTGACCATCACAGACAGAAAAGCGGTTTTATTGAAAATCCGGTGCTTTCATATATCGAGACATATGCATCATCGGCAAGTGAGCTTGTTACAGAGTTGCTTCAGTATATTGGTGACGGTGTTAAGCTTCGTCCTGTTGAGGCTGATGCGATGTATGCAGGAATCGTGGTTGATACCAATAATTTTATGGATATGACCGGCGTGCGTACTTTTGAGGCGGCAGCTTTTTTAAGAAGGAATGGAGCAGATGTTACAAGGGTACGCAAGATGTTAAGAGGACGGGTGGAGGAATATCAGGCAAAGGCGGAGATTATTCATAATGCAGAAATATTTGAGAACAGCTTTATAATTTCCACTTATTCGGGAACTGGTGTGGAGAGCCCCACCATTGTTGCGGCAAAGGCGGCGAATGAGCTTCTTAATATTGATGGAATAAGAGCATCATTTGTACTTTCCGTCTTTAATGATGTGGTATATATAAGCGCGCGTTCACTTGATAATGAGGTTAATGTACAGCTTATTATGGAACGGCTTGGCGGAGGCGGGCATATGACAGTTGCGGGTGCGCAGCTTAGTGATGTCAGCTTAGAGGAAGGCGAGGTTCGTCTTAAAGAAATAATAAAAACTATGATTACAGAAGGAGATTTATAAGATGCAGGTTATTTTATTACAGGATGTTAAGGCTCTTGGTAAGAAGGGGCAGGTAGTTGAGGTAAGTGACGGCTATGCACGTAATTTTATACTTCCTAAGAAACTTGGTGTTGAGGCTAATGGCAAGAATATGAATGATTTAAAGCTTCAGAAGGCTAATGCGGATAAGGTTGCAAAGGAACAGCTTGAAGCAGCCAGGGAGCAGGCTTTGAAGATTGAGGCAGCCATGGTTACGCTTACAATGAAGACAGGCGAGGGTGGCAGAAGCTTTGGTTCTATTTCAACCAAGGAGATTGCGGCGGCGGCTGAGAAGCAGGGACTTTTGCTTGATAAGAAGAAGATGGTTTTGGACGTTCCGATTAAGAGCCTCGGCAATTATACTGTGCAGGTAAAGCTTCATAAGGATGTTGTAGCGAAGCTTACGGTTAAGGTCGTAGAGGCTTAAAACAGGTATTTGGAGGCACATACATGGACGAAACTCCTATTATAAAAAGGGTGCTGCCTAACAGCATAGAAGCAGAGCAGTCAGTTGTCGGCTCCATGCTTATGGATAAGGATGCAATTCTGACTGCTACTGAGATTCTTTCGGTGGATGATTTTTACACCAAAAAATATGCGACTTTGTTTACGGCGATTATAGAACTTTATAATGAGGGAAAGCCGATTGACCAGATTACACTTAAGGACAGACTGCAGCAGAAGGATGCGCCGCCAGAGCTCTATAGTATCGAGTTTTTGAGGGAAATGTTTAATGCAGTTCCATCTATAGTTAACATAAGGCAGTATGCAGAGATTGTCAGGGAGAAGTCTATTCTCCGCCAGATGATTAAAATTAATGAAGAGATTGAAAACAGCTGTTATGGTGGTACGGAGAAGCTTGAGAGCATAATGGAGCTTGCCGAGAAAAAGGTATTTGAAATAACGCAGAAGCGAAGCGTGGGAGAATTTGTATCCATTAAGCAGGTTGTACTTAATGCACTTGATAAAATAGAAGCAGCTTCACAGACAAAGGGAAATGTTACCGGAATAGCGACCGGTTATTATGACCTTGACTATAAGACATCAGGACTTCAGCCGTCAGATTTTATTCTGATAGGTGCCAGACCTTCCATGGGTAAAACGGCACTGGTTCTTAACCTTGCAGACCACATCGCAATAAGGAATAAAATTCCGACAGTTGTATTTAGTCTGGAAATGAGTAAGGAGCAGCTTGTTAATCGTATGCTTGCCATGGAGGCAAGGGTAGATGCACAAGCTATCCGTAGTGGCGACCTTAATGACAGTGACTGGGAGAAGCTTGTGGAGAGTGCCAATGACATTGGTAAATCGGGTCTTATAATTGATGATACTCCGGGCATATCTATTGGTGAGCTTCGCTCGAAGTGCAGAAAATATAAAATGGAATATGACCTTAAGCTGGTTATAATAGATTATCTTCAGCTTATGACAGGTGATGGCAGAACAGACAGCCGTCAGCAGGAGGTATCGGAGATTTCACGTTCGCTTAAGGCTCTCGCGAGAGAACTCAATGCTCCGGTTATTGCGCTTTCGCAGGTTAACCGTGCATGTGAAACAAGACCTGATCACAGGCCGATTATGTCAGATTTGCGAGAATCAGGCTCTATTGAGCAGGATGCCGATGTTATTATGTTCCTATACAGAGATGAATATTATAATAAAGATTCGGAGACCAATAAGGGACAGGCGGAGCTTATTATAGCCAAGCAGCGAAACGGTCCAATAGGTACTGTTGATTTATTGTGGCTGCCTAATTACACCCGGTTCGTTAATCCCGAGAGAAGAGATAAATAATATGGAAAAATTAAAAGATAAGCTTATAAGCATACTTAATGAGGATTTGGTAAGTATAGTTCTTAGCAATCCGTATAATAAAAAGGGTGCTTCTAAAATAAAGGTTCGACCCATAGAATTAAAGAAGGAGACTGGTTTTCAGTTTACGAGGTATGAGGGAACACAGGTTTTTCACGAAAATCTGGATGTTCGTGAAGCATTAGATAAGCTTTTGGATTATATAGCTTCTGATTTTAAACAGGCACAGATAATTGCAGCAGAAGAAACGGTTACAGTTCTTTCTAATGCTAAGGGTAGCATTACCATGCTTGTAAGGAAGGTTAAGAGCGAACGAAAGACACCTCTTACACATAACAGACAAAAGACATATATCCTTAAAGAGGGTGAGCCAGTTCCGTTTCTTGTTGACCTCGGTGTTATGACTAAGGATGGAAAGATAGTTAATAAGCGGTATGATAAATTCCGTCAGATTAACAGATTTCTGGAGTTTGTAGAGGATATTTTAAATGAACTTCCCAAGGATAGAGAGGTTAGAATCCTTGATTTTGGCTGTGGCAAATCCTATCTTACTTTTGCAATGTATTACTATCTTAAGATACTTAAGGGTTATAATGTAAATATGACGGGTCTTGACCTTAAAGAGGAAGTAATTGATAATTGCAATGAGCTTAGTGAAAAATATGGTTATAGTGAGGGCCTTAGGTTCCTTAAAGGCGATATAGCAGATTATAATGGAACGGATAAAGCGGATATGGTTGTAACACTTCATGCCTGTGATACTGCGACAGACCACGCGCTTGCCAAGGCCGTAAAGTGGGGAGCGAAGGTTATATTGTCAGTTCCATGCTGCCAGCATGAGATTAATAAGCAGATTGAGAATGAGCTTATGGCTCCGGTTTTCCAGTATGGAATAATTAAAGAGAGGATGTCGGCACTTCTTACGGATGCACTTCGTGCGCAGTATTTGGAGAGACAGGGCTATAGGACGCAGATATTGGAGTTTATTGACATGGAGCATACACCGAAGAACCTGCTTATCCGAGCTGTGCTTAAGAAGGATGGTAAGCCGTCAGTAGCATCCTCTGATAAACTAGATAAGATTGAAGGGTTCTTTAACATAAGTCCGGCCATAAAGGAGCTTTTAAAATAAATTAGTGTGAGGAATATACTTTGAAAGGAAAAGTTTGGTATGTTTTTGGACTGTTGGTTATATTTCTGGCAGTGATTGCCGTACTTTTTATTGATAGAAACAGCGGCAATAATATATCCGGTGATGTAAAGCTGATGGGTGAAGCGACATTGCCGGTTGTCTATCCATGCTATGATGGTGTCAGAATAAACCGTCTGTATGGTTATGTCGGCGAGATAGATGTTATGTCAGCCAGAGATACCATTACACCACTTAAAGATGACCGTTTTTTTAATATGCAGATAGATACCTTCGGAACAGAGGTTAAAGGTATTTCATACGAGATAAGAAGCATTGATATGTCAAGAGTCCTTGAAAAAGCTGAGATTAAGGAGTGGGACGATGAGAATGGAATTATCAGTGCGGCTTTTCGGGCGGATAATCTTATGACAGCCGGAACGGATTATCATCTCATAATAAGACTGGAGCTTGCAGATGGAAGAAGTGCAGGTTATTATACCAGATTTATTTATGACCTTTCAAATTTTACGGAGAAGCTTTCATATGTTCTTGATTTCCATGAAAGGACATTTGATAAAGAAGAGGCACTTGAAATAGTACGTTATCTTGAATCGGGCTCCAAAGGAGATAATACTAATTTTGGTGATGTTAATATCTATTCAAGCTTCAAACAGATTACATGGGGAGAGCTTGAAGTAGAGCGCCTGGGTGAGCCGAATATTTCACTTAAGGATGTTAACGGTAATATATCATATTTTGTTGTGGAGTATTTTGTAAGCATTGACAATATGTACGGAACCAGGGAGCTTTACCGGGTAAAGGAGTACTATAGGACAAGATACACTTCCACAAGAACATATCTGCTTGAATTTGAGCGTGCCATGGAGCAGTATTTTACACCGGTGCCGGAAAATATTTATTCTAATAATATTAATGTGGGAATTACTGAAAATATAGATACTGTAATAAGTGATATGCTGGAGGATTCTCAGGGAAAAAGGGTCTGCTTTGTAAGAAATGGTGAGCTGTGGGAATATTATAGTACAGAAAACAGATTTACAGAAATTTTTTCTTTCAGGATGGATGATGAAGCTTTAGATGTGCGGGCTGATCATCTTGAGTATGATATCAGTATAGCCGGGATTGATAACGAGGGCAATGTGACATTTATGGTCTATGGTTATATGAACAGAGGCGAGCATGAGGGAGAGGTCGGGCTGTCAGTATGCAGGTATTATGAAGCTGATAATAAGGTTAATGAACTTCTGTTTATACCTTATAATAAGAGCTTTGACAGGCTTTCAGAGAGTTTTGGAGGAATATGCTACATTAATCCGAGCAACTGGTTATACTTTATACTGGATGGGAAATTGTATTCGATTGACCTGGGAAGCAGGGAATACACGGTACTTCTTAATAATCTCTGGGAAGGCTCTTATATAACAGGCAGAGAGGGCAATACTCTTGTAATACAAAAGAAGCATGAAGACACAGTTAATGAAATAATGATTCTTAATCTTGAAACTAATAAGGAGGTCTCAGTAAGCTGTGCAGAAGATGAGGTCATAAAGCTTATTGGTTATATGGAAGAGGATATCGTATACGGTGTTGCAAAAAAGACAGATATGTTTACAGAGCTAAGTGGAGAAGCGATATATTATTTTTATAAGCTCTGCATAATATCGGAAGATGCAGCAGAAGTCGGTTTATATAAGAAGGATAATATTTATATAAAAGAAACGGAAATTCTGGATGGTATGATTACACTTAAGAGGTATTCTAAGAATGAGGAAGGTGACTTTGAGGCAATAACAATAGATTATCTTACACGGAATACATCTGAGAGCAGAAAGGCTCTTACGCTAAGATATGTTACCACGGACCTTAAAAAGAAAGAAGCAGTGCTTACCATCAGTGCATCCAGAAAGGAAGGCAGACCGGAGGTTGTTGATGATGTGGAGCTGTATGCAGGGGATGACGCTCGATTTGAACTTTCCTTTGATGAAGATACAGAGAATAAATACTATGTTTATGTCAGAGGCGGGTTTGGAGGTAGCTTTACAAATCTTTCAGATGCAATAAGACTTGCTGACAGTAAAATGGGTCTGGTAGTTAATGGCAAAGGGCAGTATGTATGGAAACGAGGCAACACCTACAACAGTATCAGTCTGTCAGATATTTCTATAATTCCTGATGAAGATAATACGTTAGTGGCATGTATAGAGGCAATGCTGAGAAAAGCCGGAGTAACTGCTGTTGTACCGGGGGAAGAGCTTTTTAATGATGGCAAAAGTGTGGCGGATATAATTAACAGTGATACTGTCTCATATCTGTCATTTGAAGGGCTTTCACTTGATAAGGTTCTTTACAGTGTTAATGCAGGCAGACCGGTTGTAGGAAAGTATGCAGATGATGAGTATGTGCTGGTTACAGGTTATGATGCCAATAATGTGATTATGTATAGTGCACTTACCGGAAGCCGCAGCAAAGTTAGTATGACAGAGGCTGCAAAGAAGTTTGAAGCATGTGGAAATGTATTCTTTAGTTATATAAATTAAATATTTGAAACTCTTTAGGGAATAATAAGGTTACGATGTATGTCGTGACCTTATTTTATTATCAGGGAGAGAGATTATGAAAAGACAGATTATGGCAGCGGCAACAGTGGCAGCAGCAGTTTTATGTATTTTTATAGCATGTGGTAAAAAAAGTAATACAAAAGAGGACAGAGAAGGACCGGCAGGAACACTTGTTATAGGAACAGGTGCGTTTAATGGAGTATTTTCACCGTTTTTTTATCAGACCGCATATGATGCTCAGGGTATGGAGCTTATATTTTCAAGTGTGTGCGGGCTTGATGAAAATAATGAGCTTACTGATAATGCGGGACATATTGAAAGTGAGCTTATAGAGGATGAAAGCGGTACAAAGACATTATATAAAATAACACTTAAAGAGGGGATGCATTTCTCAGATGGAGAATCAGTAACCATTGATGACCTGATATTCTGTTATTATGTTTATGCGGACCCTGATTATGATGGAATGAGTACATTTGCATCGTCAATAGATATTGTGGGGCTTGATGATTATAGAATGAAAGACGCAGAGACAATAAGCGGCATTACTAAGGTTGATGAGCTTACATGTACAGTGCTTGTAAATGGAATAAATATAATTGGTGACAGGCTGCTTGGTCTTGTTGATATAGTTCCAGAGCATTATTATGGGGAAAACTTTAAAAAGGGTGATTTATCAGGAGTAAAAGCTAAGTCAGGAACACCGCTTGGTTCGGGCCCATATGTGTTTGAAAGTTACAAAAACAATATAGTTACGGTCAGGGCAAATGAGGATTATTTTAAAGGTTCTCCTAATATTCTTTATGTAAAGTATCAGGTAATTGATGAGGAGCAGAAAATCAGTGCAGTAATTAAGGGTGACATTGATATTACTGACCCGGCTGCTTCACTTGAGGCAGTCGATGAGCTTGAAGCCGGCGGCATTCCATATTCGCTTACAGGATATCCGGGCTATGGCTATATTGCGATAAGTGCCAAAAGAGTGCCCGAGCTAAAGGTGCGTGAGGGTTTAATGCATCTTATGACAAGGTCGCAGGCAGTCACAACGTATTATGGAAATCTTGCCGAGCTTATTGAGAGACCAATGACTCCCACGCTTGCAGAGTATCCTGATGATGCGGCGGAGTATTGGGGGTATGACCCGGCGAAGGCACTGCAATGCTTTATTTTGGCGGGATATGAGCAGGTTAATGGTAAGCTTATGAAGGATGGTAAGCAGCTTGTGATAGAAGTGGGTATAGGAGAAGCCTCATCACATTCATCGACACCGATTCTTACACAGCTGGCAAATGATTTAAAGGTTCTTGGTGGTGAGCTTATTATAAGTGATATGGATTTCAGTCTTTTAACTAACCGTGTGTTAAGAGATGATATTGATATGTGGATTATGAGCTGGGGTAATGTTACTGACTGTGATATGACACAGCTTTATGGAAGTGAGTATGTGAAGGAGGGCGGCTCTAACCGGACATGGATAGAGGATGAAAAGCTTGATAAGCTTCTTGCTGAAATTGTAACCACGCTTGATTTTGATGAGCGTAAAAGCAAGGTGGCAGAGGCACTTGACATTGTAATGAGCTGGGCGACCATGCTTCCCGTATATCAGCGAAAGGACATGATTATTTATAATCCTGATACAATCGATATGTCAACAATTCCTGCAAATACCTCAACCTATTATAATTATGTGAATGAAATTGAAAAATTAAAGCTAAAGTAAAGAATTTTTGGCAATTATTCAAAGCTCATTCGCAAAATCGCCGTTTTTCGGCTTTACTTTTGCTCTGAATGATTATAAATTGTGTATAAATAAAGCTTATTTGGAAAATATAAATATTACATGGCTGCTGCTGTTATGGCATGAGAGTATTTACTACAAAATGGTGGTGAAATAATGGGACAGTACATTGTAAGAAGAATTTTTACAAGCATAATTGTTCTGGCAGGGGTATCGTTTCTTATATATGGTATGTTAAGGATGATGCCGGGTGATTTTGTGGAGCAGATGACTTCAGGCAACCCGACGGTTACGGCAGAACAGAAAGAAAAGCTAAGAGAGCTGTATGGTCTTAATAAAGGAATTGTGGAGGGATATGCGGACTGGTTAAGGGATGCCTTAAGGGGTGATTTTGGTGTGTCATTTACATACCAAAGACCTGTTACGGAGGTAATAAAAAGTAAAATATGGGTATCATTTGCGCTTGCAGGAACAGCATTTGTGATAGAGCTTCTTATAGCAATTCCGCTCGGAATAGCTGCGGCAGAAAAGCAGTACAGTAAAAGAGACTATCTTATCATGTTTCTGGCACTTGCAGGAATATCCCTACCTTCATTTTTCTTTGCGGCGGTGCTGCAGAGAGTGTTTTCGGTAGGACTTGGATGGTTTCCGCTGTCAGGTATGGTAACTGCAAGAGAGGACTATACAGGATTCAGGCTGGTGCTTGATGTGGCGCATCACTTTGTACTGCCGGTTACTGTTTTTGTAATAACAGGTATAGGTGGCTGGTTAAGATATGTCCGCACAAATATGCTTGAGGTACTTAATGCAGACTATGTAAGAACAGCCAGGGCCAAAGGGCTTCCGGAACGGAAGGTTATTGGAAAGCATGCCTTTAGGAACACACTTATACCCATAATTACATTTATTGGCGGAAGTATACCGGGGCTTTTTTCGGGAGCGATAATAACGGAGGGAATTTTTGCAATAGACGGACTTGGTAAGACCGCACTCCTTGCAGTAAATAACAAGGACTTTCCGTTTCTTATGACATATCTTATGCTTATGGCAGTATTAACTTTACTTGGAACGCTGATTTCAGATATTTTGTATGGGATTGCAGACCCGAGGGTGAGACTTAGGTAACAGCTTTGCAATAAAGGTTACGTTTACTAAGACAGTGGGGAAGTGGAAAAATGGAAAGTGCCAGAACAAAGAAAATATTGTCGCCGGGACGGCTGGTGTTTAAACGTTTTGTAAAAAATAAGCTCGCCATGGCAGGGATTGTGATTATAATATTTACGGTTTTGTTTTGCTTTATAGGCCCCTTATTTTCGCCTTATGGTGAGTATGAAATATTTTATATAAATACCAATACCGGAGAGGAAATAAGCATGTACGATACTGAGGCGATAAAAAGGCCGGGCGTTGGAGTTAATGTGTGTGCGCCGGTTTCAAGTGCGCATTTACTTGGAACGGATGCAGATGGCAGGGATGTATTCACAAGACTTATGTATGGCGGTCAGATTTCTTTGCAGTTTGGAATTGCAGTGACTTTGATTGAGGTAGTAATCGGTGTACTTTTAGGTGCTGTTGCCGGGTATTATGGAGGAGTTGCAGATTTAATCATAATGCGGCTTGTGGAGATATTTTATTGTATTCCTTTTCTTCCAATGATGCTTATAGTATCGGCATTTATGATGACACTGGGAATCCGCCCTGAAGATAAAATATATTATCTTATGGTGTTTATGGGGATATTCAACTGGGCAGGTGTGGCGAGAATGGTCCGCGCGCAGCTGTTATCCATAAGAGAGACTGAATATATGTATGCAGCAAAGGCAGCAGGACTCAGTGTGCCGAGGCAGATTTTTAAGCATATGCTGCCTAATGCGATACCTGTAATTATAGTTATGGCAACCATGGATTTGGGCGGATTCATTCTTACGGAGTCCACACTTACCTATCTGGGGGTAGGACTTGCCTTTCCATACGCTTCACTTGGTAATATGGTAAATGCGGTTAACAAGTCAGTTATCATGAGAAATTATCTTAATATATGGCTGCCGCCGGGACTTTTTATTCTTGCCATTGTAATGGCATTTAACTTTATCGGTGACGGATTAAGAGATGCATTTGACCCGAGAGGACACCGTTAAAAACTAACAGTTCAGCTATGCAATAACTGTTATGTTAAAAAATATCGGATAAAGGTAGGATAAGGAGTGGTTTGGGGTTATGAGATTAAGAAGAAAATTATCAGTGGCCGGAAGCGGTGGTGTGACGGATGATGCATGCAAAACGGCCGCTTTCATGAAGAATAAAGAAAATATTCTTGAGATAGACGGGCTTAGGGTATATTTTCATACGGATGAAGGTATCGTAAAGGCTGTGGATGGAATAAGTCTGGATATTCCAAAGGATACAACTGTATGTATAGTAGGAGAGTCAGGCTGCGGCAAATCTGTTACCGGCATGACAATTATGAGGCTTCTTAAGGAGCCTCCGGCAAAGATTGAGGAAGGCAGGATAAGCCTTAATCTTGATGACAGAGTTGTGGATATTGCAAAAATGAATAATGATTCCATGCGAAAAATCCGTGGCAGGGAGATAGCAATGATTTTTCAGGAGCCGATGACGAGCCTTAATCCGGTATTTACGATTGGAGAACAGCTTATGGAGGGGATATTGCTTCACAGACCGGATATTGAGAATGCAAGACTTAAGGAAACAGTGATAGAATTACTTAAAACAGTCGGTATATCAAGACCGGAGGAAATCGTAAAGAGCTATCCGCATGAGCTTTCAGGCGGCATGAAGCAGAGAATCGTAATAGCCATGGCACTTTCCTGTGAGCCTAAGCTTATCATAGCTGATGAGCCGACAACCGCACTTGACGTAACAATACAGGCGCAGGTTCTGGAGCTTATGAGAGAACTAAAAAAACGCAGTAAAACTTCCATAATTCTTATTACGCATGACCTTGGCGTGGTTGCGGAGATGGCAGACATGGTTGTGGTTATGTATGCAGGAAGGATTGTTGAAGAGGGAACGGTAAGTGACATTTTTAAAAATCCGCTTCATCCGTATACAAGAGGACTTATGAAAGCAAGGCCGTCAGTAGTGGCAGATAAAAAAGAACGGCTTTTTTCAATTGAAGGAAGTGTACCAAGCCCGGTAGGTCTTCCTGACTATTGCTATTTTAAAAACAGGTGTGACAGAACCAGTGAAGAGCTTTGCTCCGGTGAGTATCCTCAGCTTATAAATGTGACTAAGACACATAAGGTAAGCTGTCATGTGGTGCATAAGGAGACCGGCAATGAATAATAAAAATGTACTTGAAGTAAGAAATCTTAAAAAATATTATCCTGTAAAATCAGGACTTTTTAAGCGCACATCTGGATATATAAGGTCTGTTGATGATGTATCATTTTCAATCGGGAGGGCTAAGACCTTTGGCCTTGTAGGTGAGTCGGGATGTGGAAAAACCACTGCCGGAAGAACAATTTTAAGGCTTACCGAGCCTACGGGCGGAGCGGTATACCTTGAAGGCAGGGACATTTTTGGAATGGGTGAAAAGGAGCTTAAGGCCACACGCCCCCAAATGCAGATGATTTTTCAAGATCCGTTTGCCTCGCTTAATCCGCGTATTCCAATCGGTGAGGCAATAAAGGAGCCGGTAAGGGCGCATGGTATAGTACAAAAAAATGAGCTCATGGAATATACACTTGACATAATGAAGCACTGCGGACTTCCGGCATATTTTGCGGTAAGATATCCGCATGAATTTTCAGGCGGGCAGAGGCAGCGTATATGTATCGCAAGGGCGCTTGCGATGAAGCCACGGCTTATTATAGCTGATGAGCCGGTATCAGCACTTGATGTATCAATACAGGCGCAGATTATTAATCTAATGCGGGATTTACAGGATGAGTATGGTTTGTCATATCTTTTTATATCACATGATTTGTCAGTGGTTGAATATCTGGCTGACGAGGTTGGCGTAATGTACCTTGGTGGTATTGTGGAGAAAGCAGAAAAAAAGGATTTGTTTGCAAACCCGATGCACCCGTATACACAGGCGCTTCTTAGCGCAGTACCCATGCCTGACCCTGACAGAAAGATTAAACGGATTGTACTTGGCGGAGATATCCCTTCACCCTCCAATCCGCCAAAGGCATGCAGGTTTCATACCAGATGTCCGCATGCCATGCCGGTGTGTAGTGAAGTTACTCCAAAATATATTGATTATGGCGGTGGTCACTGTGTGGCATGCCATTTGTATCCGCAAAAAGAAAGCAGATGATACGTTTTTAGGTAAGAGTAAGGAAAAGGGGATATTTCCAAAGGAAAACGCCAGGCTGCACTTGACTTTTTTTGATATAAAAAGTATGCTTAATAGGGGAGCAGAGTGCTGCAGAGGAAACCCGGCAGAAAGGAGAAGAATATGGCAAGAACGGTCGGAATAGGCATACAGAGTTTTGATGAAATCAGAAAAAGTAACTATTTTTATGTAGATAAGACAGATTTTATTAAAGATTGGTGGGAAAGCGGGGACAGTGTTACTTTAATTACC
>CAZBHM010000051.1:0-13832 GCA_964491975.1 uncultured Lachnospiraceae bacterium
AAAGAAAACCCCCAAAGCACAAGGCTTTGAGGGCTTTTTGTAAAATTCGTATTCTGTTTGGAATTATCTCTTTGAGAACTGTGGTGCACGACGAGCTGCCTTTAAGCCGTACTTCTTTCTTTCCTTCATTCTCGGGTCTCTTGTTAAGAAACCTTCCTTCTTTAAGAGCGGACGATACTCTGCATCTACCTGTAATAATGCTCTTGAAATACCATGTCTGATTGCACCAGCCTGTCCTGTGTAACCGCCACCGTGAACATTTACAAGAACATCAAACTTGTCTAATGTATCTGTAACTGCGAGAGGCTGACGAACGATAACCTTCAATGTCTCGAAACCGAAATACTCGTCAATGCTTCTCTTGTTGATTGTAATATTACCCTTACCAGGTACTAAGTATACTCTTGCGATACTTTTCTTTCTTCTGCCTGTGCCATAAAATTTATTGTTAGCCACTGTTATTTCCTCCTTCCAGTCCTAATTAAAATGTAAGTACTTCAGGCTTCTGTGCTGCATGTGGATGCTCAGCGCCTGCGTATACATGAAGCTTTGTGTACATTTCTCTTCCAAGAGGTCCCTTTGGAAGCATGCCCTTTACTGCAAGTTCAATAACTCTTTCAGGCTTCTTCTCAAGCATTTCCTTCAATGTAGTCTCTTTCATACCGCCTACATAGTCTGAATGATTGTAATAAACCTTCTGAAGTAACTTCTTACCTGTAACTTTGATTTTGTCGGCATTAATTACGATTACGTAATCACCTGTATCGATGTGTGGTGTGTAAATCGGCTTGTTCTTTCCTCTTAAAATCTTAGCGATTTCAGAAGATAAACGACCTAATGTATATCCTGTAGCATCAACTACATACCATTTTCTTTCTACTGCTGCTGTACTAGCCATAAAACTGTTCATGGTCTACCTCCTTAGAATAATTTGACTTAATTTTAAATACATATATTCAAAATGCTGTCACCGGGGCATGGATATAAGCATTTTTCACATCATGTCACAGTTAAACATTATATAATATAATTTATACAATGTCAACTGTTTTTTGCTTTCGTATCAATTTTTTTGTCTTTTATATATGCTTTTTTGTATATGTCCGACTGTTACTTATATGCACTATCCTAAAACATGTTCCGAATATTCCGGCATTATGTTCTACTTTCCCTTTGCTTTTTCAGCCTTTACCTTAATACCCTTAATTTTTACGTTATCCATTGCACGAAGGACTGCTTTAACATGCTTTTTCTCAATATTAACAAATGAGTATTTGTCGTACATGTCTATTGCACCGATTGCACGGCCTGGAATATGTGCCTCATTGGCAATAGCACCAAGAATATCCTTTGGCATAACCTTCTGATTCTTGCCAATATTAAGATGAATGCGTACCTGACCTTCTCTTGCTTCTTCCTTAAATCCCCCTCGTCTGCCAGCGCCGTCCCTGTCTCGTGCTTCTTTTCTTGCCTTGAAAACCGGAGGTTCTTCAATAACCATCTCATCTGCAGTGCTGTCTGTTCCAACCGCAAGCTTAAGAAGTGCCGCTGCGATATCCATAGCCGTGTAATCCGAAGAATTAACCTTACTTTCAATAAGATCTATCATATCCTTAAGATTGTCCTCTCTGATTACCTGCTCGACTTCCGTAAGAAGATTTTCTGTCTTAGTATTATTGACATCGTTAAGTGTCGGCACTTTCTTAAGCAAAATCTTAGTCTTGCAGTAGCGCTCAATTTCCTTAACCTTATAAGACTCTCTTCCCCACACAAAAGAAAATGCCTTTCCCTCTCTGCCGGCTCTTCCTGTACGTCCAATTCTGTGTACATAATACTCAACATCCTGCGGAAGCTCATAGTTAAACACAGCCTCAACCTCATCAACATCAAGACCCCTGGCTGCTATGTCCGTAGCCACAAGTACCTCCGTTTTACCGTCTCTAAAGCCCTGCATTATATGCTCACGCTGTTCCTGCTTCATATCACCGTGGAGTGCCGCTGCAAAATATCCTCTGCCAAGGAGTGCATTTACAAGCAAATCCACCTGCTTTTTAGTATTGCAGAAAATAATCGAAAGCTTTGGTGAATATATATCAAGAAGTCTCGAAAGTACCTCTTCTCTGTTCTTAGAGCTTACCTCATAATAATACTGCTCGATATTCGGAACTGTAAGCTCTTTATTTACAACCTTAATCATTTCAGCATTTTTCTGATAATTACGCGTAATATTAAGGATTTCCTGCGGAAGCGTTGCCGAAAAAAGTACAGTCTGTCTTTCCTCACTTATATCACTGAGAATAGTCTCTATATCCTCACGAAATCCCATGCTTAACATTTCATCTGCTTCATCCAGGATAACAGTCGATACCTCATCCATCCTCATTGTCTTTCTTCTCATATGATCCATTACTCTTCCCGGAGTACCAACCACGATCTGCGCTCCGCCCTTAAGTGAACGAATCTGCTTTACAATGTCCTGACCACCGTACACAGGTAAAATCTTTATTCCGGACATATATTTTGCAAGATTACGTATTTCATCCGCAACCTGAATTGCAAGCTCTCTTGTCGGACAGAGAACTATCGCCTGAAGTCTCTTATTTTCCACATCTATTTTTTCAAGTAAAGGAATACCAAAGGCTGCTGTCTTTCCCGTACCTGTCTGTGCCTGTCCTACAAGGTCATGTCCTGTTCTCATAACAGGAATTGCCTTAGCCTGAATAGGTGAAGCCACCTCAAACCCCATATCCTTTACTGCTCTTTCTATCTCTGGTAAAAGTCCCAGTTCTTCAAATTTTAATGTTTCCATGAATGTCCTCTTTCTATATAAATATGTCACCAAACCAATTTTAAGCAACCCAACAAGCATATCAAAAGATTGTCAACTTGTCAATTAAAAAAAGAGGCTTCTTGGACTTTTTATTTTCTAATTATTTGTAATATTCCCATTGCCGCTTACCGGAATAGCCTCTCCCATACATGTCGGCTCCGGTTTAAATATCGTTGTTACAAAATCTTTACATCTTGCAAGGATTTCACGGCATTCCCGCATCGACTGACCTGTGTATATTTCATAATCTGATGCCACGCATATGCATCAATCCCGAATTTCTCCGCAATATAAAGCGCACGGTAAAGATGATATTCCTGTGTAATAATGATTAAAAATGCATACTCCAAATACAAAATATCCAAACCGCTTCTCCCACAAATATGCCACAAGACTTACCAGAATACTCAGAACCACATATATAATTAAAGTTATTCTTACTTCATGATTTCGTAATAATTTAATCATACATCCACCTTATAGCCAAGACCGCGGACAGTCTTAATAATTACCGGATTCTGCAGGCCATCCTTGAGCTCTTCCCTTAGCCGTTTGATATATACCGTAAGTGTATTGTCATTTATATACTCTCCCACAATATCCCATACAGCTTCAAGAAGCTGTGTTCTTGAAAGAACATTTCCACTGTTATTTATAAATACAAGAAGCAAGCGGTACTCAAGCGCTGACAGATATAAATCCCTGCCATTCTTAGTGGCAGTTCCCTTTACCGTATCTATAACAACATTGCCAAGATATATTACTGAACCTGCGCCCTTGGTATTCTTTGGGACTTTTCAATGCATACTCGTTATGTAATCCTCTTGCCTCTTCTAATGTTTCTGCAGGACCTATAAAACTGCCATAGTCACTGCTACAGAAAAAGAACGATTCAAAATCTTCACTCACATCACAATACATAAAATCAAAACTGTCCTGACCATTATCATCAACATAGAACGCTGCTGCATGTATTGTATACCCATATATTCCCTCAGAAATTTCTTTTCCCTGTAGTACATCATCATTCTTAAACTGATATACTCTTTCTCCAAGAGTAATACTACCACTTATCTCAGCATCTCCGAAACACCCGCGTTTTAAACCATAGATAATTCAACCGGCTTAGTCACATTCTCTGCTTCATCAGCATCAAATGTATCGCTGCAATATAAATCAAATGCTTTGGTTATATGTACTGTTTTCTTATATACAAATAACAATAAAATAGCACAAACCACCAATATTACCATACTGCAAACCGGAACTTTTACTTTTTTTAACATTCAGCCATCTCCCACATACTAATCACAAGTCATCACATGCTTATTTATCAATATAGCAAATTAAAAATTGAATCCGGCGCTGGTAAATACAAATCCACAACTTCAAATGTTGAAGTCTTTCCATTAACCCTTTTTTTATAGTTCCATATCCACTCTTTTATGCATGTATTCTTAGCTATCCCACCATTGGCAATTGCTTCTGCTGCATCTTCTTTTGCACTATAAAAATCACCTTCAATTTCCAAGCCATCTTCTGATACTAAATTAAAAAATTCCCATTTAGAATTATCCACTAAAATTCTCGCTCTCAATTCATAATGTCTACCAGCTTCTCGCATGCTTCCATTGCATTAGATAGCAAATTAGACATAATTATACACAAATCATAATCTGATATCTTAACGCAGTCTTTAAGACTGCCTTTGCACTCCAGCCGCACTTTATCATCCTTACATCTTCTCATTCCATCCGTAAGCACCGCATCTACAATCTCATTCCCCACATTATAATACTTTATGCTCTGCATGCCGTTTTCATCTGCCAGTTCACTTACATAAGCCTCCAATGCGAGAAAATCCTTATTTTTTATATATTCACCAATCATTTTTATATGAGTACGCATATCATGTCTTATGCTCCGTATTTCTTTCATATTGGCAGCAAGACCACTGTAATGTTCCCTGAACATACGGGGATATTCGTCCTTCAGACGGCTTTCATCCCTATACTTTTTTCTCAGGAAATCTGCAAATGAGAATCCGATACCAAGCGTATATATAGAAATACTAAGCAATGTACGCATACTTTCCCAAAATACACGTTCTCTTTTTCCAGCTTCTTTTATAATGTTAATACCATAAGAACTAAATGCACCAACTATGCATCCACACATGAATGCCATAATAAAATATCCTATTGGACGCTCATGTATCCATTCTTCCAATGCTTTTTTTCGCTTAATAAGACCTGCCAGACACAATATCAGTATTACTGAAATTATGCTCTGAACGATATCATATACATCGTCATGTATATTTATTTAATAGCGTACTAACACTTGTAATAATAAATCCGACAGGTAAATATATAAATCCCACATACGAAAAACAAAAACAAAGACATGCTGCCTCTGACATATCTGTTACGTTTTGTTTAAGTTAAAAAAAAGGATTTACTTAAAGCAAAAAAACAGTTATACTATGCTTAGTTAAACTATGGAGGAATTTATTTATGTGGATAGCAGATAATTGGAAAGATTACCAGGTTCTTGACTGCTCATGCGGCGAGAAGTTAGAAAAATGGGGCGAATATACGCTTGTACGTCCCGACCCTCAGGTAATCTGGAATACTAAGAAGAATAACCCTGGCTGGAAAAAGATGAACGGTCACTATCACCGCAGTACTAAGGGCGGCGGAGAATGGGAGTTTTTTGACCTTCCTGAGCAGTGGAGCATTAATTATAAGGAATTAACTTTTAATCTTAAGCCCTTCAGCTTTAAGCACACAGGCTTATTTCCTGAGCAGGCAACTAACTGGGACTGGTTTTCAGAACTCATAAAAAAGGCCGGCCGCCCTGTTAAAGTGCTTAACCTTTTTGCATATACAGGCGGTGCAACACTTGCAGCGGCCAAAGCAGGTGCCAAGGTGACACACGTTGATGCATCTAAGGGCATGGTAGGCTGGGCTAAGGAAAATGCAGTCTCATCGGGACTTTCGGATGCTCCGATTCGCTGGCTTGTGGATGACTGTATGAAATTTGTCGAGCGTGAAATCCGCCGTGGCAACCACTATGACGGTATTATCATGGACCCGCCTTCATATGGCAGAGGTCCTAAGGGAGAGATTTGGAAGATTGAAGAGTCTATTTATCCATTTGTAGAGCTTTGCTCTAATCTTCTGTCGGACGACCCGCTTTTCTTCCTGATTAACTCATATACAACAGGACTTGCTCCCGCAGTCCTTACATATATGATAGGAAGTGCCGTTGTTCCAAGATTCGGCGGCAAAGTAGAATCTGATGAAATTGGACTTCCTGTTAAGGAAACAGGACTTGTACTTCCATGCGGTGCTTCTGGAAGATGGCAGAGGCAGTAGCAGCTTCAACGATAAAGCTGACAACCATAGCAGCTTCAATTAAAATAATGGGGTGCTGTAACGTACAGCACCCCTGTATCTTCTTACTATGCAGTTGTATATGGTGCAAACTCCATTCTTATAAAATAACCTTTCTCATGGTCACATACAGGACATTTCTCAGGAACCTTCGTTCCATCATATATAAACCCACAGTTAAGGCACATCCACTTACATTCCACATCTGATACGAAAAGCTTATTCTCCTCAAGAAGCTTTGCAAATGTTTCAAATCTGTTGCCATGTACCTTCTCAATTTCAGCAATTTTATAAAACGAACTCGCTATCTTCGCAAATCCTTCTTCTTTTGCCTTGTCACCAAATGCCTTATATACGGGGTCATATTCCTCATACTCATTATGCTCTGCAAATTTAAGAAGCTCAAGCACTGAATCCGTAACATTTACCGGATAACCGCCTTTAATATCAATGGTCTGACCATTAAGCTCCTTTAAATGATTATAAAAAATCTCCGCATGCTCCTTCTCCTGCTTTGCAGTAAATTTAAATATCGAGCTTACTACATAAATTTTCTGCTTTTTAGCTATGGATGCCGCAAACTCGTAACGGTTTCGCGCCTGGCTTTCTCCTGCAAATGCCCTCATAAGATTTTCTCTTGTTTCACTGTTTTTAAAATCAACTGCCATATTTCTACCTCCGGATTACTCTATAGTGTAACAGCAGCAGCCGCCGCAATGGATGCGCTGTTACTTCTATAAGCATTGCCTGATTTTTGGGAAGTATTCATAAAATAGCATTTTATTTATTACGTACCTCGTCATCGCCTTCAAAAAAGAGTGCCAATGCCCCCGGTCCTACATGTGAGCCTGTCACCGGTTCATAGTCAACTATCATAATCTCCTTAGGCGCACATTTCTTCACAATTAACTCTTTAAGATAAAGTGCATCTGCCTCACAGTCTGCATGTGAAATGGCAATAGTCTGTTCTTCCGGATTTTTAGCAAGCTCCGCAAATTTATCTGCAAGAGTCTTTATAGCCTGCTTTCTGCCGCGCACTTTCATAAATGCAATTATCTGACCTTTTTCATTGCCTTTAAGAATCGGTTTAATATTAAGTATCGCTCCTATAAAGGCACCGGCATTTGAAAGTCTTCCGGTACGCCTAAGGTGCATAAGGTCATCCACGGTAAATACCTGATACAGTCTCTTTCTAAACTTAATAATCCTCGCTCTTGTTTCCTCAAGCTCCATTCCGTTAGCCCTGCACTTTGCTGCCCTGAGTACCAACAGTCCCTCTCCCATTCCTGCTGCAAGGCTATCTATAAGCTGTATGTTTCTGTCAGGATATTCACTTCTAAGCTCAGCACTTGCTATACACGCTGATTCATAAGAACCACTTACACCCGATGAAAGCCCTATAAACAAAATGTCCTTACCTTCATCAAGAATAGGTTTCATACAATCAATATACTGCTGCGGGTTAATCTGTGAAGTGGTAACCTTCATGCCGCCTCTGATTTTATCATAGTAATCCTTTGCATCAAATGAATCTGTATCTGTGCAGGTGTATTCTTTATCATCTATAAAATATGAAAACGGAATCACCTTAATATTATTTTCCCTTGCCAGCTTTGTATCGATATTAGCGGGTGTGTCTGTTATAATTTCATAAGCCATGTCAAAATCTCCTTTACGTCATATGCTATGTACACTATAAGCTTAAAACACGGCATACGCAACCTACTGATGCGCTTATACGGTAAACCATGTAAAACCTACCGGTAGAATCCTGTTTTCTACCGGTCTACTGACAGTAGAATCCCTTGCAAATACCGGCTTTACACATCATTTACCTTAGGCTTCACCTTTATCATGGACCACATGATAATTATTACCTGTCCCGGTATTCCAAGCAGATAAATAAGTGCTGCATTGATACCAAGCAAAAGCAAAGTCAGATGAATTGATAAAAGCAGTGACCATACAAGAATTGACACTATAAGGTAATTACGTCTCACACTGAACCATATGGTATTAAATACCAGCCAGACTATCATGGACAACGGTACGGCATATACAAATATCAGCCAGTTATATATTGATGTCCCTGATATAATTGAAATCATTACAAATGCAAAAAACGCTATAAGCCACACAAGCAGTACTGACACGCCTGTTATAAAGCCTCTGTTATACTGCACTTTTTCCTTTTTTTCCTCTTTCGCCTCATATCGTTTAAGACTTTCTTCTGTCCTCACAAGATAATCCAGTGATACCTCAAATAAATCTGCTATCTCTGTAAGCACACTTATATCCGGCATCGACTCTGCCCTCTCCCACTTTGAAACTGCTTTATCCGAATAATTAAGCTTCTCAGCAAGCTCTCCCTGTGTCATTTCCTTTGCCTGCCTAAGCTTTGATATATTTTTCGCAACAATGGATTTTACGTTATTCATTCATCAACCTCTGTAATATATTTTGCACTTATTATATCACTTTTTACAAAAAAGGTCAAACACAGCAAACTCTTTATTGATTTTCATTGATTTTGACTTTATAATATATAGTATATTCTGATATACTAACATTAGAAATTGCAACAGTTCGACCATGCAGGAACATTCCTAAAACCGCACTGTTGCTAAAAATTTTCGGAGATGACACATATGAACTCTACTAATCTGGCAAACGAAACGGTACTTACAGCCGATATTAGCGGCAGAAAAATACTTGACCTGGTTTCAATGATGGGCTCAACTCTTCTTCAGAATGGTGCAGAGATAGTCCGTGTACAAACTACCATGGAGCTTGTCGCCAAAGCATATGGCAAAGATGATATTGACGTATATGCCCTTTCAAATGGTATTTTTGTTACGCTTCGCAATGATGATCAAAACGGCTATACCCAGATTAACAATGTACCGCTTGCATCGTCTAATCTTGGAAGAGTGGCAATGGTCAACCAGCTTTCAAGAGAAATCTGTGAACACCGCTATACCATAGACGAAGCACTCGACAAAATGCACACCATTCTTAAAACACCTGACAATCCGCTCTGGCTTAAGCTTTTAGCCGGTGCAACAGGCTGCGCCGGCTACTGCTTCTTATATGGCGGAAGTTTTCTTGACTTTTTCGCTACCATGCCCATAGGTATACTGATATCACTATACAGACATTTTATGCAGCGTTCCAGACTGTCCAAGGTTATGCAGACAATTATAGGCAGTGCCCTTATAACTCTTGCCGGTTTTATTATTACCGCCATTTTCAAGAATTTAAACCTTGACATGATTGTTACCGGCGGTCTTATCATACTTGTTCCCGGTGTACCATTTACCACTTCAATCCGTGACTTTTTTAATGGCGATTACTTATCAGGAACCATAAGACTCATAGATGCTTTGTTAGTTGCATTTTGTATGGCAGTCGGAGTCGGATTAATGTACCGTATATTTATGTAGGAGACTTATCATGAATTTATTTTTTACGATATTTATTGAAATTATCATAGCCATATTTGCAACAGCTGCCTTTTGCATAATTTACAATGCCCCAAAGGCACAGTGGCTTCCCGGCGGTCTTATCGGCGGAATCTCATGGCTTGTATACCGACTCTGCTGCTTTAAGACCACCTCAGTAATTGCCGCCTTTGTTGCTACACTTGTCATAACCTTTCTTGCCAGGGCGTGCGCCGTTTCACGAAAAGCTCCGGTAACCATATTTTTGATTGCCGGAATCTTTCCTCTGGTTCCGGGCGTAGGAATTTATTATACTGCTTATTACTTTATCATGAGCGACTTTGTACTTGCAGGCTCTAAAGGTGTTGAAACACTTAAAATCGCACTTGCCATAGCACTTGGCATCATGTGTATACTTAGTATCCCCCAGAAAGTTTTCCAGCTTTTTGATAAAAACAGGACATAGTACAGGATATTTATCTCACTCTCACATCTGCCCTTTTTTGCCAGATACATCTTCCAAGCACAAACATAATGATAACCACTATCACATATAACAGCACTGCTGCCATATAATTAATAAGACTGCCCTGATGTGCGCATGACTTCCTATTTTGTAAAAAGAAAAAGTAGTAAGCCCTCTTTTTAATCTTGCTTACTACTTTTTCCGTTTTTGCCGTTGCTGTATCCTGCTTTTTTTCTCAGCACTTATCCGCTCTTTAAACTTACTTTTTCATACGATTAAGAAGCTTAGAGGTATCAAGCCTCTCTTCCTCATTATCCGGCTTTTTATCAGCCTTTTTTGCCTCTTTATTCTTCACGGCTTTCTTCTTTTCATCCGGTTTTGAAGAATTTTTTTCTGTTTTGGCGGCTACTGCTTTGTTTTCCTCCGCCTTGAATTTATCTTCTTTTATCTTAAAGCGTTTGGAAAGCTTTATATTAAACCGTCTTGCTGCAATATCAATAACAAACAAAGCTATGGCAAGAATAAGAAGCAAAGTTCCTGCATCCATTCTCTGTTTTACCATATCAAGCTCTTCATCAAATACCTCTGTGGCATCGGTAATCATATTTCCTCCGACCGCCCTTATATATTCTTCAAGCACTGTCGATATATCATAAAAACGATATTCAAGTGAATACTGCATCATCGCAGCAGTATTTACACTTCCGATAACCTCACCGTCTTTTTCTTGTCTGATGCTTATGCTGTATACACCGGTATCGCTCATAACAAAATCCGAAGTATACACTCCCGGGGAAACAGGGTCAAGTGTAATCAGCTGTGAATTACCGTTATCATCATATATTCTTGCTTTTACACTCGATGCTGAATCATAATTCTCAGTGACATATCTGATTGTGGCATTCGAACCATTCTGTTCAATCTCCGCATATGCTCCGTCCATACTCATATCCTCAGTAATGTACTGAATCATATTATGCCAGAGAAGTGCATTATTCTCCCACCCTGACCAGTTTTTAGACCATCTGCCGTCTACATCTGACATCCATGCAACTGTCTTTCCAAGACCATACTGCCACATGCAAAGAAGTGGGTCTCCTTCTGAAGACTCAAGTAACTGGGTGGCTCTTGCCTTTCTTGTTGTTGCCACATATCCAAGGAGCGCAGGAAGCCCATTATCAGCAACCTCCTTAATCACCTTATCATCAGAGGTGATTATTGGCGTAAACACACCATCCACAAGATATGAATTTGCAGAAAGAAAAACCTCCTGTGCAAAAATCCTCGGTATATCCGAATTTATATCAGTATAGTAATATCTTCCGTTACACTTCTTGGCCAAACCGTCAAGAAGTTGCATATTACAGCCTTCGCCTACCGCAACTGTTGAAAGAGTTATATTATTGGCATTGATTGCCCCTATAACCTGCGAATACTGGTCATATCCGTCCTGACCGTCAGTAAGCAATATAATGTGTTTAATCTTCGCAGGATTATCCGCAATATCCTGTACAGCTGCTGCAAGTGCCGGATAAATCGAAGTTCCGCCTTCAATACTTATACCATAAATATCATTGCTTATTCCTTCCCTGTCGCCTGCCTTTTTAAGCTTTACAACCCTGTCATAGGAATCATCAAATGCTATTACTCCGATATAATCATCATCTCTTAAGTTATCAAGTGCCGCAACCGCAGCTTCCTTGGCAAGGTCAAGATTAGTTACGACTCCATTGCCTGAGGACATACTTCCTGACTTATCAATTACAAGCATCATTGCAATGGTTGGAATCTCATTCTCACCCTGAAGCTCCATATCCACCGGAAGAATCGTTTCAAGTGCAGTGTCACCATACTCTCCAAGCGCATAAGCATTTCTTCCACCGGCACATATGAAACCTCCGCCATAATCCTTTACATATGCTTCAAGATTTTCAAGAAAGCCCTCTCTTAAATCATCCGCATGTACATTGACACTTATCATTCCGCTATATTCATTCATCTCTGATAACGCAGCCGGCGCAGCCTGTGCATGTACTACATTATAACTTACATTAATGCTGTCAAGTATCTTTACAAGCTCATCTGCCTCTCCGCTTGTTCCTTCTATTACAAGAAGTGGCTTTCTTGTGGAAATATTAGTATATGCCAGATATTCGTTATTTACTGAAATTGTATCCTTTGCGGCATCTACCTGAACACGGTAAGTCTTAAGGCCTTCCTCAGACTGTGTATCTTTAAATATAAAGGTATTAACACCCTTTTGAAGGTTAACTGTCTGTCTGCCTTTAAGTGTTCTGCCCGAATAAAGTGTAACCTGTGCCTCACATGCAACATTACTCTCTATTTTTACTGTAATGTTAAAGTTTTCACCAATCCCAACACTGTCAGGTACCTTGACATCACTTACGTAAATCTCTTCAGCCGATACCGTATCAAGCTTAACTACCTCAACAAGACATTTTGCAGCAGCTACTTCTGATATTGTATCTTTTATATTACCTTCATTTTCCACGCCATCACTTATAAGCACAATTCTTTTGGCAGAATCCTCCGGCATCATGTAAAGCGCCATTTCTACGGCATTTTCAAGATTTGTTGCCGTCTTTACTACATCTGTCTGAAATTCTGAAAATACTGTTTCCTTTGACACAAACTGTTCAACTCGTGCATCCAAACCAAATGCAATTACACCAATGCTGTCACCTGCATCCTTTTCTTTAACTGCATCTGCCACAAATTTAAGCATTATATCTCTGTTTTCTTTCATACTGTCAGAAATATCCAGTAAAAAAACCGTAGTCTTCGCATCGCCCTTCCATTTAACGCTCATACCGCTAAGTGTCATAAAAAGAAGTGCTGCTATCAGTGCTCTCATAATGATTTCCCTGATGCGCCGTGATTTATCCTTTACATACATAAATTTTGCAGAAAATATCAAAAGAAGAATCACTACCGGTATCCCTATAAGCATATATGCTCTGGCAAATTCTATATCCATATCCTAACCTCTTATATAAATAATCCATTCCAGTAAAAGCAAAATCAGTGCAATTACAATAATCACATTTCTTAAGTTAAATGCAGATACTGCCGCAGTAGCACTTGCGCTTACAACATTCACTGTACCGCCTTCTGCCGTGCCATGCATGGGAGTATTCTTAATTACACTCTCACTCTTTGGGAAATTTACCACAAAGCTTTCTGAAAGCTCATCATTCTCAGCAGCAGCAGTTATCTGACTTACCGAATATACTCCTATATCATTGGTATCAGTAAAATTTGCAATATTTCCCGAAAGCTCTGTTTTACTGCCATCCGGATAGCAAAGCACCGGTAGCTTGCCGTCAAGCTTGCCGCTTACTCTGACAGTACTTCCTGAATTAAGCACGTTAGCCGAAAGCATGCCGGTATTTACACTTGCTTCCATAATGTTATAAATGAGTATTGGAAATTCTGTCTTAAGCGGCAGCTCTGTATCGTGCACATCAAATCCGACCACGCATATGGTCTGAGAATTATAGTTACCGATAAAGCCCGCTGAATACTCACCTATGACAAGGAAGCTCTCAGCCCAATATGGAAGCTCCATTCCTTTTGCATTTGCCGCACCAAAGCTATAGTCAGTAAGGTATTTAGTATATTTTGTGTCCTCTGTCTTTATAAGAACATTCTCAAATTCTTCTGCAACAGTATAAAGC
>CAZBHM010000052.1:0-13758 GCA_964491975.1 uncultured Lachnospiraceae bacterium
AGAGAAGCTTCCGAATACAGAAGATATAGAAGAGAAGCTTCCGAATACAGAAGATATAGAAGAGAAGCTTCCGGATACAGAAGATATAGAAGAGAAGCTTTTGGATACAGAAGATATAGAGGAGAAGTTGCCGGCAGGGATGGTTAATACAGCTGAAATGTCAGAGATATCCGAAGCGGTGGTCCGTATGACAGATGAGCTGAGCGAAGACAATGAGAAGGGAATTTATTCGGAGAGTGTACTTACGGATGAACAAAGGGAGACATTCCGGAAGTTTTTGTATATGAGAGGCATGGAGAAACAGCTTATTAATGTATTTCAGGGTGTTTCTGAGCATAAACCGGATATGAACCGTTCGGCAGATGGCAATATAATGGTGGTTGGTGATTACAAATCCGGAAAAACTACTCTTGCCATCAGCGTTATTAAAGAAGTTAATATGATATGTAAGCGTTATAACAGAAGAATAGCCAAGATATCCGGAGAACGTTTAAACAGCAAGGGTATAAGTGAGACACTTTCGCAGCTTACGGATTCTGACCTTCTTATAGAACGTGCAGGGCGTATGAGTAAGGCTACACTGCAGGGGCTTCTTAACTTTATGTCAGGAGAGACTGGCGGTATGCGGGTTGTAGTTGAGGATACAAGGGAAGGTATGGAATATATTTTTTCACAGGTGCCGGAGGCACGTACCTATTTTGCATATTATATTGAGCTTAGGGAAGTTGAAATTGCAGATTGGGTGGAGATTGCAGAAAATTATTGTAAGGAGACCGGCTTTGTGCTTGATGATATGGCGAAGCTTGCGCTTTCTGCAAAAATTTCTCAAATCTCTAAAGATGATTTTACAATAGAATATGAAGATATTAAAAAGATAGCTGATGAAGCTGTGAGAAGATATAAGAGAAGACATTTTTTTAAACGGAAAAATAGTGAAAATGATATATCCGTGCTTAAGGAAACGGATTTTAAGTGGTGAGAGGAGCTTTGTCATATTGTAATGATATGGCAGAGCTTTTTTATTGAGCTTTTTAATTTTTGGAAAAAGCGCTTGACATTTTGCGACTATTGATGTAGTCCATTATTAGACTACAAAAGTAGAATATAATATAATATGGAGGTATTTCGATGACCTCAGGAATATTAACATTGGAGAAGCGGAACTTGAGATTATGAAAGTTCTGTGGAAGGCAGGAGAACCGGTTAACACGCAGTATATTAATGAGGCAGTAAAGGAATTTGGATGGAAGCGCACAACGATATCAACATTTCTTGCAAGGCTTGTTGGTAAAGGTGCTGTTTCTTCTTAAAAATGTGGAAAGCTTTATTATTATATGCCGCTGATTACACAGAAGGAGTACCGTAAGTCGCGCACAAAAAATCTCATTATGAGTCTGTATAACGGTTCAGTTAAGGATTTAGCAGTTTCTCTTTTTGAAGATGAAAGGCTGTCTGATGAGGATATAAAGGAGCTTAGGGCAATTTTTGATGACAGGGAGGTATAGTATGCTTGTTGAGATTTTTAAGACATTATTATTAACCTCGATTGCAGGCAGTCTGCTAGCGGCAGTTCTGATGCTTATCCATCCTCTGACCAGAAAGTATTTTGGAGCAGGCAAAAAATTCGGAAGAATTTCTGTGTCCTGAGATTAAGGCTTTTACAAAAATAAAGATTCTTGTAAAGAGAAGTAAACTTGTGCATTCGCCGATTATGTTTGAAATTAAAGAAGCTGTACTGGTACTTCCATGGGCAAAGTTTGAAAAGGCAGAGCTTTCAAATGTACTTGCACATGAAATGACACATTTAAAGAGGCGTGATATTATATGTAAGTGGTTTGTTGTTTTGGTGAAATGTATTCACTGGTTTAGTCCGGTGGTATACATTGCTGAAGCAAAAGCAGGGCTCTGGTGTGAAATTTCATGTGATTTGGCAGTTGTAGAACGAATGAACAAAGAAGAAGCGGGGATGTTGGAGAATAAGCTGTTTATGGCTATGTATCAGAGCAGGCAACAACGCTAGCAGCCGACACTGTTAATGAAGAAAGTGCATTAAAGCTTATATGGCCGTGTCCTGCATCGGATACGATAACCGCAGCCTTTGGCAGAAGGGTTCATCCTGTTACAGGTGTGGAAATAGTACATAATGGGATAGACATAAAGGCTGATACCGGCTCAGATGTTTGTGCTTCAATAAGCGGCACGGTAATAAGTTCAGGATGGGATGATGCTAAAGGTTATGTTCTGGTAGTATCAGACGGTAATATTGAAGTTATGTATGCACATCTTTCAGAGTTTGAAGTGGAAGAGGAGGATAGCGTGACTGCCGGTCAGACAGTTGCAAAGTCAGGTAATTTAGGAATGTCAACAGGACCACATCTGCATTATGAAGTGATGGTAGATGGTGAATATATTAATCCCACGCAAGAAGATTCGTAAAACCGCACTGTGTACTAAATGGCAATTTAATTGCCTGTTTTACTTATTTTCTTAGGTTTAGCCCGTGACCTTATGGACATTCTGATGTATGCAGGCATAATCATCCTGTATGAAAGGGCTGGCAGAACTGCTGCATAAAAAACGCTATCCCACAGTGTTTAAAACAAGGGATAGCGTTTTTATTGTACATGAGTAAATGATTAAGCCTGCTCAATAGAGCCTGTAGGACATGTAGCTGCACATGTACCGCATTCGATACACTCATCAGCATTGATTTCATACTTGCCATCGCCTTCAGCAATAGCTCCAACAGGACACTCACCTGCGCAAGCGCCACAGCTTACACAACCATCATTAATTACATATGCCATGTGTAGTCCCTCCTTCTTACGTTATGATTAGATGTTGGGGTCAAAATCCCCCGACAATGTCAACCACCTATGAGCAAGCTCATGTGGTTTTAGACCTTTTGACCCTGATATCATGATTATATTCTAATACAAAGATTCAAATAATACAAGCACTAATTTATGCTTCTTTGATTCCCTTAAGGATAAGCGCCTTGGCTTCTTCAAGTGCTGCCTTTGAAAGTGCAGGAGTATCACCAAGCGGGTATTCAAGACCGAGATTTTCATACTTAACCTTGCCAAGAACATGGTAGGGAAGCGCATCAAGTGCCTGGACATTTTTAAGGCTTCCTACAAAATGCCCGAGAGCAAGAAGCTCGTCTGGGTCATCCGTAATTCCGGGAACGACTACGTGCCGTATCCATACCGGAATGTTATTTTTATCAAGATATCTTGCAAAGGCCAGTACGTTTCGGTTAGAATGGCCGACAAGCAGCTTATGTTCATCGTCATCAATGTGCTTGATATCAAGCATTACAAGATCCGTGGACTTTATAAGTCTGTCAAATTTTGCAACAATCTCCGGACTATTTTCGTTAAAGGTAATACCGGAAGTATCAAGACAGGTATGAATACCCCGTTTCTTTGCTCTTTCATATAATTCTATAAGAAAATCCATCTGTAAAAGTGGCTCGCCACCTGTAGTTGTGAGCCCGCCACCGCGAAGAAATGGTTTGTAGCTTTCGTAATCCGACAAAATTTCTTCAACAGTCATTTTAGTGCCCAGAGAAGGATCCCAGGTGTCCGGATTATGACAGTACTTGCAACGCATGGGACACCCCTGAAAGAATACTACATAGCGGATGCCCGGACCGTCTACCGTACCGAATGTTTCTATGGAGTGAATATTGCCGTACATAAGCATGCCTCCTTATAATTTAGTAAAACCAAGTGTACCAAAGTACACTTGGTTTATAATTAAAGCTTATTGCCGCACTTACAGATTAAATCTGGTTGTGGAATGTACGTGAAATAACCTCATCCTGCTGAGCCTTTGTAAGCTTAATGAAGTTAACAGCGTATCCTGATACACGGATTGTAAGCTGAGGATACTTCTCAGGATGTGCCTGCGCATCAAGTAATGTTTCTCTGTTGAATACGTTAACATTTAAGTGGTGACCGCTCTTTGTAGCGTAACCGTCAAGTAAACCTACGAGGTTATCAATCTGGTTAGAGTTAGCATCCATTGACACTGCTGTCTGGCTTCCATCGCCGCAGTCACAGCATCCGCTATCCATTACTACAAGGTTGCTCTTGCCGAGTGCATCAGGAACAATTGAGAATGTATTTGAAATACCGTCCTGTGCTTCACGGAAAGGAAGCTTTGCAACTGATGATAATGATGCGAGAGCACCATGTGTGTCACGGCCATGCATTGGGTTAGCACCAGGAGCAAAAGGCTCGCCGTACTTACGTCCATCAGGAGTTGAACCTGTATTCTTACCATAAGTTACGTTAGATGTAATTGTAAGAATAGATGTTGTAGGAACACCGTTACGATAAGTCTGAGCACTCTTTACAAAGCCCATGAATGTCTTAACAATGCTTACTGCAATCTGGTCAACACGGTCATCGTTGTTACCATACTTAGGGAAATCTCCCTCAACCTTATAATCAACAGCTATACCGTTCTCATCACGGATAACCTGAACCTTAGCATACTTAATAGCTGAAAGTGAATCTGCTACTACTGAAAGACCTGCGATACCTGTTGCGAAGTAACGAAGAACTTCCTTATCGTGGAGAGCCATCTGAAGCTTCTCATAGCAGTACTTGTCATGCATGTAGTGGATAACGTTAAGTGTATTAACATATAACTTAGCAAGCCACTTCATCATGTCTGTATATTTCTCCATTACTTCATCATAATCAAGATATTCAGAAGTAATAGGACGATACTTAGGACCTACCTGCTGCTTGCTTACCTCATCAATACCGCCGTTGATAGCGTAGAGGAGACACTTAGCAAGGTTAGCACGTGCACCGAAGAACTGCATTTCCTTACCAACACGCATTGATGATACACAGCATGCGATAGCGTAATCATCGCCATGTGTTACACGCATTAAATCATCGTTCTCGTACTGGATTGAAGATGTTTCAATTGAAACCTTAGCACAGAAACGCTTAAAGTTGTCAGGAAGCTTTGTGGACCAGAGAACTGTAAGGTTCGGTTCCGGAGCTGTTCCTAAGTTGTAAAGTGTGTGTAAATAACGGTATGACATCTTTGTTACCATATGACGGCCGTCAATACCAACACCACCGATTGATTCTGTTACCCATGTAGGGTCGCCTGCGAAAAGAGCATTGTACTCAGGAGTACGTGCAAACTTAACAAGACGAAGCTTCATGATAAAGTGGTCAACAAATTCCTGAATCTCCTGCTCTGTGAATGTTCCGTTCTTTAAGTCACGCTCTGCGTAGATATCAAGGAATGTAGATGTACGTCCAAGTGACATGGCAGCACCATTCTGCTCCTTAACAGCACCAAGGTAACCAAAGTATAATGCCTGAATAGCTTCCTGTACGTTAGTTGCAGGATTTGAAATATCGCAGCCGTATGAAGCAGCCATTTTCTTAAGATCCTGTAATGCACGAATCTGCTCTGATAATTCTTCTCTGTCACGGATAACATCAGGAGTCATTGTTGTAGGTGTAGTAGCCTTCTGATATTCCTTATCCTTTACTAAGAAATCAATACCATATAAAGCTACACGACGATAGTCACCGATGATACGGCCACGGCCATAAGCATCCGGAAGACCTGTAATAATGTGGTTAGATCTTGCTGCACGCATCTCAGGTGTGTAAACATCGAATACACCTGCGTTATGTGTCTTACGGTGTGTTGTGAAAAATTCAACAATCTCCGGATCAATAGTATAACCATTGTCGCTGCATGCCTTAGCTGCCATTCTGATACCGCCGTAAGGCTGCATTGAACGCTTGAAAGGCTTGTCTGTCTGGAAACCAACAATCTTCTCTAAGTCCTTATTTAAATATCCCGGACCATGTGAAGTAAGTGTTGAAATTACCTTTGTATCCATATCAAGAACGCCACCTGCTTCACGTTCCTGCTTTGTTAAATCCATTACCTGCGCCCATAACTGCTTTGTTGCATCTGTTGCACCTGTTAAGAAAGCATCATCGCCATCATACATTGTGTAGTTCTTGCGAATGAAGTTTCTTACGTTAACTTCTGTTTCCCATTTGCCAGGGGCAAATCCGAGCCATTCCTGTCTCATTGTTTATGTCCTCCATTCTTATAAATAGTATTTAATGCGGAAAATCCGCGCGGTTAATATATGAATACTCTCGCAAAAATACGAGTCAATTCCCGATATCCCATTGTACCGCTATATTGAAAAAAAGTCAAGGCTTATATTGTTAAAAAATGTACAATATCGTACTATATTAACCTGTGTTTTGCACACGATTATTTTACATTAATTATCGCTAATTGACAATATTCCAAATATAACCTCTTTGCAGACATATTTTTCTTAAAGTCTGGGAAAAATGTTACTTTTGCAAAATATGGTTCTGTTGGGGAAGGAGCTTATAGTACTAATTTGAGAGTAGGACATGGGATGCTCCATAATCGGAAGGTTTTTGGAAAAACATTAATCCCGGGTTGCTGAAAGGTAACCCGGGATTCTGCAATATGTATAAAAAAATTAGAAATCTTATTTGTTGCGCTCAGCTTCTTTCATTGCACGAACCTTCATTGAAAGTCCAAAGAGATTGATAAAGCCTTCAGCATCATGGTGGTCATAAAGCTCACCTGTCGTGAAGCTTGCAAGTGACTCGCTGTATAATGAGTATGGTGATGTTGTGCCGGCTTTAATGATGTTGCCTTTGTAAAGCTTAAATTTAACTTCACCTGTTACCTGCTCCTGTGTTGATTCTACGAATGCCTGAAGTGCTGCGCGAAGAGGTGTGAACCACTTTCCTTCGTATACAAGGTTAGCAAATTCGTTAGCAACAAGCTTTTTGTATGAAAGAGTAGCACGGTCAAGGATAAGCTCCTCAAGCTGTGTATGAGCTTCCATAAGGATTGTTCCGCCCGGTGTCTCATAAACGCCACGTGACTTCATACCAACTACACGGTTCTCTACGATATCAATGATACCGATACCATGCTTGCCGCCAAGCTCATTTAACTTCTCAATAATCTTAGAAGCCTTCATTTTCTCACCATTGATGGCTACCGGAGCACCCTTCTCAAAAGAGAGTGTAACGTACTCACCCTCATCAGGAGCTTTCTCAGGAGTAACTCCAAGTACGAGCAAATGGTCGTAATCAGGCTCGTTGGCAGGATCCTCAAGCTCAAGACCCTCATGGCTTATGTGCCATAAGTTACGGTCACGGCTGTAGCTTGAATCTGCTGAGAATGGAAGGTCGATTCCGTGAGCCTTGCAGTATTCAATCTCATCCTCACGAGACTGCATCTTCCATGTATCGTTGCATCTCCATGGAGCTATAATCTTAAGGTCAGGAGCTAAAGCTTTAATGGTAAGCTCAAAACGAACCTGGTCATTACCCTTGCCTGTTGCACCGTGGCAGATGGCTACTGCGCCTTCTTTACGTGCGATTTCAACAAGACGTTTTGCGATGACAGGTCTTGCGAAGGATGTACCAAGTAAATATTTGTTTTCGTATACGGCATTTGCCTTAACTGTAGGAATTACATAATCATCAACGAACTCGTCAACAAGATCTTCGATATAAAGCTTGGTTGCCCCTGAGAGTTTGGCTCTCTCCTCGAGACCGTCAAGCTCGTTGCCCTGACCTACGTTAGCGCATACACATACTACATCATAATCATAATTTTCTTTTAACCATGGGATAATTGCTGTTGTATCCAGGCCGCCTGAATACGCAAGAATAACTTTTTCTTTCATTTGTGTGCCTCCTATATGATATTTCTGTCAGATACTAATATACCGCAACGGATAAAAATATGCAAGCAGTTTTTTTGTTTTTTTATGCAGGAATTAATGCATAGAATCAAAAAGAATATGAATTAAATTAAAAAGTTCTTGCATAATATGCAAAAGAGGTGTATATTTATGAAAAGCAGTCATTGGAACGGTAAGAGGGAAGAAATGAGCCTGTTTAACAACAAACGGAGGTGGTGAAGAAATGGCAAAGGCTGCACTTGTGGTATTTAGAAAAAATGAGCAGGGGAACATGTTCCAGAAGAAAATCGGCTTTACAGAAAGGACAGATTTGGTCTGCAGAAATAGGGATATGTGTGAGTTAGAACGCATTGATACATAAATTTTTCACAGTTTATTTGATAAAAAACATTGCATAATTTGTAATTTCATTATAATATATAGTTGGAATCGTAGCGTCGGCAGAATGTAGGCACGTTTTCGGCCGGTAACAGCATATCTTATCGGCGGGAGTGACATCTGCCAGAGCAGAATACCGTTTGACACTAATAAGTAAACTTAATAAAAATATAGTAGATAATTTGAGAAAGGAAAATGTCTATGAAGAAGATAGAAGGCGGTGTAACCGCAGCAAAAGGATTTATGGCTACAGGTGTATATGCCGGTATTAAGAAGAATAACAAGAAGGATATGGCAATGGTGTACAGTCAGGCACCGTGTAAGGCAGCCGGTGCATTTACGACTAATGTTGTAAAGGCAGCTCCGGTTAAATGGGATAAGAAGGTAGTTGAGGAGTCTAAATTTGTTCAGGCAGTTGTGGTAAACAGTGGTGTTGCAAATGCATGTACGGGTGAAGAGGGCTATGGTTACTGTATGGACACTGCAAAGGCAGCAGGTGAATGGCTGAGTATTCCCAAAGAGTCAGTGCTTATTGCATCTACGGGTGTTATTGGAAAGCAGCTTCCGATGGATATAATTAAGTCAGGTCTCCCCATCTTAAAGGGAACACTTAGCAGAAGTCTTGAGGCGGGTACACTTGCGGCAGAGGCAATTATGACAACTGATACAGTCTCAAAGCAGGTGGCATATGAATTTGAGGTTGACGGAGTTAAGGCTGTAATCGGCGGTATGTGTAAGGGCTCCGGTATGATTCATCCTAACATGGCAACCATGCTGTGCTTTATTACAACAGACGTTGCGATTTGCAAGCCGCTTCTTACAGAAGCACTTAAGGAAATTGTTGGTGATACCTTTAACATGATTTCTGTAGATGGTGACACATCAACTAATGATTCAGTGCTTCTTATGGCTAACGGACTTGCGGGTAATAATGAGATTAGAACAAAGAGTAAGGATTATGAGGCATTTTACGAGGCACTTAATGCAGTTATGACAGAGCTTAGTAAGAAGATTGCCGGAGACGGGGAAGGTGCAACCGCACTTTTTGAGGTGAAGGTAGTTAATGCTGATACTAAGGAAAATGCAAAGATTTTAAGTAAGTCAGTAGTTACATCAAGTCTTACAAAATCAGCTATTTTCGGACATGATGCCAACTGGGGAAGAATACTTTGCGCACTCGGATACTCGGGAGTTAAGTTTGATCCTGAAAAGGTGGATTTGTATTTTGAAAGTGCGGCAGGAAAGCTCAAAATAGTTGAAAACGGAACTTCAACAGGATACAGTGAAGAAGAGGCTACTAAGATTTTATCAGAGCCTGCGGTTACTGCAATTGCAGATATGAAGATGGGCGATGCTTCTGCTACTGCATGGGGCTGTGACCTTACATATGATTATGTTAAGATTAATGCGGATTACCGCTCATAGGAGGATATTTACATCATGGAAAAGTCAATGGAACAGATTGTGGAAAAGACAGAGGTACTTATCGAAGCGCTTCCATATATTCAGCGTTTTAACCGTAAGATAATAGTTGTTAAGTATGGCGGCAGTGCCATGGTTGACGAAGAGCTTAAGAGGAATGTAATCAAGGATGTTACACTTTTAAAGCTTGTGGGCTTTAAGCCGATTATTGTACACGGCGGCGGCAAGGAAATAAGTAAATGGGTAGCCAAGGCAGGTAAAGAGCCTAAGTTTGTTAACGGACTTCGTGTAACAGATGAGGAAACCATGGAAATTGCAGAAATGGTACTTGGAAGAGTTAATAAGGGACTTGTACAGCTTGTTGAGGAGCTTGGTGTTAATGCTGTAGGTATAAGCGGTAAGGACGGCGGCCTTCTTAAGGTAGAAAAGAAGTATTCCAATGGTGAGGATATCGGTTTTGTAGGTGAGGTTACAGAAGTTAATCCTAAGATTATTTATGATTTGCTTGAAAAGGATTTTCTTCCGGTTATCTGTCCTATTGGCATGGATAAAGAATTTAATACCTATAATATTAATGCAGACGATGCCGCATGTGCCATTGCAAGAGCCGTTAATGCAGAAAAGCTTGCATTTCTTACAGATATCGAAGGTGTGTATGCTGACCCTGCTGATAAGTCAACACTTATTTCAGAGCTTACAATTAAAGAAGCAAAGAAGCTTATTGGTGCAGGAAATATTGGCGGTGGAATGCTTCCTAAGCTTAACAACTGCATTGATGCAATTGAGAATGGTGTGTCAAGAGTGCATATCCTTGATGGACGTATCCCGCACTGCCTGCTCCTTGAGATTTTCACCAATAAAGGGATTGGGACGGCAATTTTGCATGATTCCGAGAAGAAGTATTACACAGGTGAGTAAGGAAAGGTTTTAGATGAAAACAGTATTAAAAAACAGTATTTACAGGGTTATCTGTTGTATTCTTACCTGCTCGCTCTTAATTGGATGCGGAGCCGGAAACAGAGCGGCGGATTCAGACATGTCAACAACAAGACAGGAAAAAAGTGAGGAGGCTGATATAAGTGACAGCATAAACGAGACTGCCAAAGATGAGAAAGTGGATAATATCAACCTCTGGTATACTAATGATGAACTTACTCTTTATCTGACCGATTGTGCGATACATTTTAGGGAAGCGAATGGAGTTGGTGTTAATCTTAAGCTTGTTTCTTCAGTTGATTATGTTGAGTCTATTTATAAAGGTACCAAGGAAGGCAATGGTGCGGATGTATACATTTTAAACACAGAGTCACTGGAAAAAGCATATCTTCTTGGAATGGCAGCGGAGAATAAGGATGTTAATATATGTAACAGCTATAATTATCCGCAGGTGGCACTGGATGCATCCACATACAAAGGCAGGCTTATAGGGTATCCGTTTTATTACGATACAACCTTTTTCTTATACAACAAGGATTATGTAGAAGCTCCGGAAAAATTTAGTGATATAGTTGAATTTTCCAATAACTATATGGGTGAATATGAGAAAATTTCAACTATTCTCCAATGGGATGTTCATGATTTATTTTTCAGTTACAGCTTTGTGGGAAATTATCTTAATTTTGGCGGTACGTGCGGTGATAATGCTTCAATAATTGATATTGATAATGCGGAAGTTATAGAAGCACTTACTTATTTTAAACAGATTAATCAGGCATTATATTTTGATGCTGCGGACAGTGATTATAATGACGTGCTTAAGGATTTTCTCGCCGGTAAAATTTTATATACGATGGGAAGCACGGCAAATCTCGATGAGATTATAAAGTCTGGAATAAATTATGGAATATGCACCATTCCGGCTCTTAATGATGAGCTTGCATCAAAGGCCGTATCAATTAATTATGCGGCGGTTGTTAATCCCTATGCTTCAAATAAAGACTATGCAACACAGCTTGCACAGTGGATTACATTTGGACATGCAGGAGAATTTTATTCATATACTAAAAAGCTTCCCTCAAGGAGACTTGCCTCATATCCTAATGAGGAGTGGCAGCATATCGCAGAGCAGTACGAGAATACGGCGATTTTGCCGAAATTAATGGCGGCGACCAATTACTGGCTGGAGTTAGAGGTTACACTTAATACTATCTGGGATAAAGAGCTTGATGAAGAAACAACCATCGATATAGATGCAGGCCTTAGCGATGATGAGCAGATGGCTCTCAAGCAGGCATATATTGCAGGGATTATAAGAGAGTATGTAACCGGTGAGATTGGTAAGCTGCAGACTCTTATGGAGGAGCAGATTAACTGATAAACACTTAGAATGGAGAGTTTTTATGGAACAAAGAGAGAGTCTTAGCTCACGCCTGGGATTTATACTTCTTTCTGCAGGCTGTGCGATAGGAATAGGTAATGTTTGGAAGTTCCCGTATATGACAGGACAGAATGGCGGCGGAGCGTTTGTGCTCATATATCTGTTCTTTCTGGTCGTTATGGGCGTACCGATGCTTACAATAGAGTTTGCAATAGGAAGAGCTAGCCGGAAGAGTCCGCTTCTTGCATGTAAAGTGCTTGAGAAGCCTGGTCAGAAGTGGCACTGGCATGGAATTATGGCTATGATAGGCAATTATGTGCTTATGATGTTTTATACGACTGTAGCCGGCTGGATGCTATATTATTTTGTAACAACGGCAAAAGGCGGTTTTACCGGACTTGATGTAGCCGGGGTTAATGGTGTTTATACAGATATGCTTGGTAAGCCGGGCACGATGGCATTTTGGATGATAGTAGTGGTGGTACTTGGTTTTCTGATATGCTCCATGGGCGTTGAAAAGGGAGTGGAGAAAATTACCAAGGTAATGATGATTGCCCTGCTGGGTCTTATTGTGATTCTTGCAGTTAACAGCGTAATGATTGAGGGTGGTCTTGAGGGACTTAAGTTTTATCTTCTTCCTGATTTGTCCAAAATGAAGGAGGTCGGTATTGGTAAAGTTATTGTCGGCGCGATGAATCAGGCGTTTTTTACGCTTAGTCTCGGTATAGGTTCCATGGCTATTTTTGGAAGTTATATCGGAAAAGAGCATGCGCTTACAGGAGAGGCAGTCCGTGTATGTGTGCTTGATACATTTGTGGCAATTGTGTCAGGACTTATTATATTTCCGGCTTGTTCCGCTTACGGTGTTAATGCAGACAGCGGTCCTAATCTAATATTTGTAACGCTTCCGAATATTTTTAATCATATGTCGGGAGGTCGTATATGGGGCAGTCTGTTCTTTATATTCATGTCATTTGCCGCACTGTCAACGGTTATAGCAGTATTTGAAAATATTATTTCCTGCTTTATGGACCTGACAGGCTGGAGCAGAAAGAAATCAGCGGTTGTTAATGTGGTGCTTATTATAATACTTTCGCTTCCGTGTGTGCTTGGATTTAATGTATGGTCAGACATAAACCTGCTTGGAGAGGGTTCGGTTATAATGGATTTCGAAGATTTCCTTGTAAGCAACATTTTCCTGCCGGTTGGTTCGCTTGTATTTCTTCTATTCTGTACCTCACGTAAAGGCTGGGGATGGAAGAATTTTATTGAAGAGGCCAATACCGGTAAAGGTATTAAGATGCCGGATGCAGTAAGATTTTATGTATCATATATATTGCCAGTTATAGTAGTGATAATATTCCTCATCGGACTTAATAATGTATTTAAAATAATATAGTAATATCAGAAACCCAGAGTTAAAGTCGTGTAAGCTTGTATGCGAAGACTTGTGCTCTGGGTTTTGAGGATGAGAAGGTCGTAATTTGTATAGTATCTGACATATTATGAATGGTTACTAAAAGTGCAGGACCTGTGCAGGGTTCTTGTAGCAGTACAAATCAGTAATAAATGATATTTTGCTTTTTGTATATAATTTTAAATACAATTGATAAGATAAGACATATTGCAAATGCTGCAAGGTATATCGTGCCAAACTTTGTGAAACTGTCAAATAATGGTTTGATGAGCTGTTCGGTAAATTTAGCAAAGGCGGTACTGTCAAATTCGGCAGCTATTTCTTTGATGGCGGTTGGAAGCGCCGCTGAAGAAAAGGTTCCAAGTCCGGCAATTATAAGGCCCGGTAGTAATGCGCTTATTGAAATATTCCTTAATGCTTTGTAAATACATGAATGATACATGATTAACTGAATAATCA
>CAZBHM010000053.1:0-13574 GCA_964491975.1 uncultured Lachnospiraceae bacterium
CTATTACAATTTATAGTTTTTTTAACTTTGCAAAAGATGCAAACATTTTCTTGATACCATATTTGTCAAAATCAACAGTAACCTCAAAATCCCGTCCGCCTTCTGCTATACCGGTAACAATACCCACACCAAATTTAATATGGCTTACTGTATCTCCAACCTCATACTCAAGCTTATCCGCTTTTATTACTACTGCTGCCGGCTTATAAATCTTATCCGACTTCAAATCAGATTTTCTTATATTTCCCGGCAAAGCGGATGCCCAATTTCCAGCGAACGTATCACGTGGCTTTAACGGTACTGCCGTTGTTTCTTTCCTCACTGCCGTATTTGACTTTAAAAGCTCCGCCGGAATTTCATTCAAAAAACGCGAAATCGTATTATAACGAGTCTCTCCTCTTGTCATTCTCTGCCTTGCATATGAAAGCGTGAGATGCTCCATTGCACGGGTAATACCTACATAGCAAAGCCGCCTCTCTTCCTCAAGATCCGTCTTATCTTCAGAGTTAATAGACATATAACTTGGAAAAAGACCATCCTCCATGCCGGTAAGATATACAAAAGGAAACTCAAGTCCCTTAGCACTATGAAGTGTCATTAAAACAACCCTGTTGTCCGAATCTTCAAGGCTGTCGATATCCGCTACAAGCGCAACTTCCTCCAAAAATCCCGCCAGTGTCGGGTTTTCCGTTCGCTCTTCATAATCCTTCATCTTACTTACAAATTCATCTATATTTTCAATACGGGACTTAGCTTCCTCCGTCCCCTCTGCCCTTAGCTCATTGACATATTCGGTTTCTTCTATAGCTGCCAAAAGAAGCTCTGTTAGCGTACAAAACGGGAGATTTGCCCTAAGCCTTGATATAAGATTTGTAAATGCCTTAATTTTCGAAGCAGTCCTTCCTACGCCTCCTATTTCATCTACATCAAAAAGCGCATTATAAAAGGTTAAATTCTCTAAATTGGCATAATCCTGTATACGGTCAATTGTAGCAAGGCCGATTCCACGTTTTGGCACATTAATAATCCTCTTTACTGCCACATCATCTCTTGCACCATCAATTGTTTTCAGATAAGCAAGTAAATCCTTAATTTCCCTACGCTGATAGAAATTTACACCGCCCACTATCTTGTAAGGAATATTTGCCTGTACAAACTGCTCCTCCAAAATACGTGACTGAGCATTGGTACGATAAAGCACTGCAAAATCCCTGTATGCCCGCATTTCTGTTTCGGAATATCTCTTAATATCCCTGACAACTCGCTCTGCTTCCTCATAGGGATTGCCACATGCAAAAACTGCAAGATTGTCACCATCTTCATTTTCGGTCCATAAGGTTTTGGACTTTCTGTTTTTATTATTCTTAATTACACTGTTAGCCGCATTTAAAATATTAGAGTTACTCCTGTAATTCTGCTCAAGACGCACGACCTTCGCATCAGGAAATGTTTCCTCAAAATCAAGAATATTGCGGATATTTGCACCCCTGAATTTGTAAATCGACTGGTCATCATCACCTACTACGCAAAGATTCCTGTGTTTTCTCGACAAAAGCTCTATAAGTCTGAACTGAACCGTATTAGTATCCTGATACTCATCGACCATTATGTACATGAATCTTTCCTGATAATTCTGAAGAACTTCAGGCTTCCTTAAAAAAAGTTCCACCGTATTAAAAAGTAAATCGTCAAAATCCATGGCATTATTCTTAATTAGCTGCTTTTGGTATTCTTTATATGCCGCTGCAACCTTCCTCAATGCGTAGTCACTGCCGGCATTAAGCTCATATTCATCTGCATTAATCATCTCATTCTTTGCTGCCGAAATCTGGTTAAGCACCGCCTTCTCACTAATACTCTTCGTATCTATGTTAAGCTGCTTACAAATTTCCCTCATAAGTGTCTTCTGATCATCTGCATCATAAATTGTAAAATTAGTATCATATCCTGCTATGTCTGCTGCATATCTTCTTAAAATACGCACACATGTAGAATGAAAGGTTGATACCCATACGCTTTCCGCGCCAAACTTCACAAGCCTGTTCACACGCTCACGCATCTCTCCGGCTGCTTTATTTGTAAAAGTAATTGCCATTATATTCCATGGATTAATTTCCTTTTCTTCTATCAAATATGATATTCTGTGAGTAAGAACTCTTGTTTTGCCTGAACCTGCACCTGCCAGTATCAGAAGCGGTCCCTCTGTATGAAGGACCGCTTCCTGCTGGCTGGCATTTAACGTATCATAAATGCTCATCAATTTCTCCAATCTAAACTAATTTAGTTCCGCAATTGCCACAGAAATTAGTTCCATTAGTCTTAGTACCGCAGTTAGGGCAAAAATTAGGCACATTACCATTACCATTCAAAGCCGCCGAAGGAGCACTATTCTGGCTACCGCCCATGCTGTTAACCATCTGCTGACCCATCATCATTCCCATCTGCATGCCTGCCATACTCTGCGCCATGCTGCTCATTGAATTAGCGCCACCATCGCCGCCTTTTGCCATGGCATCAATCATCGTTATATCCCTGTAACGGTTAATATCACCAACCATTGTCTGTGAAGCTGCCTTAGTTATTGTATCCTGGATTTCTTTTGGATAACTTATGCTCTGAATGGTCATATCCGTAATGCTTATACCAATCTTACACATTTCCATATCAAGGTCTTCGCGAATCCTTCCGGCTATTTCATCAGAAAAGGCCATCAGATTAGCCATATCAGCAGACTCCTTAACAATGCCCTTCATAATGCACTGGTCAAGCTTAGCCATTATACGTTCCTTAACATCATCAATTGTAAACTGGTCTTTAATTCCTGCGACCTTATCTATAAGTGCCTGATGATCAGATATCTTACAACTAAATGTACCAAATGCCCTTACAGGTATTCCTCCCGGAAGGTTATACTGCGGAGCCGGAATATTAATCTCATTCTTGGTTCCCCATTTATCAGTGATTTCCTTTGTATTAATAAATAATACTTCTGCCCGAATGCCGCTGTTAAATCCAAACTTGAAGCCCTTAAGTGTAGACAAAAGCGGTACTATCTCTGATTCAATATCAAATGTACCTTCATCCCTGAATACACCCTCCACCTTGCCATTATACATAAATATCGCATCCTGGCCGGCACGGATAATAAGACGGCTTCCCTTCTTTATCTCGTCCTGATGCCATTTCCAGAATAAAATGTCATCACGATATTCCTTCCACTCAACCACACTCAAAAACTGATTACTAAAAAACCCCATAACAAGACACCTCCATTAATTAATTACCTGCCAATAAAAGATTTAATTTCTTCTTTTCTTTCATTAATGCTTTCAAGCTCGTCAACAAGCTTGTCATACATCTGCTTTACATTCTCAGTATCAGCTGCTGCCGCTTCCCAGGCTTTCTGCAATGCCATAAGCTTCTTATCAAGTACTGTCTTCCTCTCAATAAACTGAGCAGCATCTCTCTCACATCCGTTCGCAGCCGCTTTATCAGCATAATATTTAAGCTTCTCAGATTCCTCCCTGCATTCCTCAAGCTCAGTCTTACACCTTTGCTCCTTCTCCATCAGGGCAGTTATCTTAGCCTTAGCCTTACCAATCTCCTTCTCGGCATCCCGAAGACAGCTGTTAATATCCTCTGCCCTTCCCTTGTTTTCATTATTCTTTAAACGAGTAAAAAAACGCACCATAAACGCCTCCTTAACTCAAGCTACAATAATTATAATTCATTCCGCCAAAAAAGTCCATTGTTTTATATATTTTTTATTATAATCACACTACATAACATGCTGCATATATTAAACTGTATATTATCTGGGAGGTTATATATGAAAAGAAAACTTCTTTCATTATTGCTTACTTCAGTATTGATTGCAGTTCTTTTAACGGCAGGAGGCTGCAACAAAAATGATAACAATCTTACTGCCATAACACTCAACGAAGTGGCACATTCTATTTTTTATGCGCCACAGTATGTTGCAATCGAGCTTGGATACTTTGAAGACGAAGGTCTTGATATTACCCTTGTTAATGGTGCCGGTGCCGATAAGGTAATGACTGCACTGATATCCAATGATGCACAAATAGGTTTTATGGGCTCTGAAGCATCTATATATGTCTATGCTGAGGGTTCTGACGATTACGCAGTTAACTTTGCCCAGCTTACACAGCGTGCCGGCAACTTTCTTGTTGCAAGAGAGCCGGACCCTGACTTTACATGGTCTAAACTTATCGGCAAAGAAGTTCTCGGCGGAAGAGCCGGCGGCATGCCGCAGATGGTATTTGAATATATTCTTAAGGCAAATGGTATCGATCCCCAAAAAGAGCTGTCCATAATTCAGAATATCAATTTCGGACTTACCGCCGGGGCATTTTCAGGTGGTCAGGGTGATTACACCGTAGAATTCGAACCCTTTGCAACTTCACTTGAAGTCGAAGGTAAAGGTCATGTTGTAGCTTCTCTGGGCGTTGACAGCGGCTACGTTCCTTACACTGCATATTGTGCAAAAAAGAGCTACCTTGAAGCTAACCCCGGAGTAATACAAAGCTTTACAAACGCAATTCAGAAAGGTATTAATTACGTAAACAGTCATACATCAGAGGAAATAGCCAAAGTGATTGCCCCACAATTTGCTGAAACCTCTGTAGAGAACATTACCATTATTGTTGAACGTTATAAAACTCAGGACACCTGGAAAGAGGACACTATTTTTACCGAAGAAAGCTTTAATCTTTTACAGGATATTCTCTCAAAAGCAGGCGAGCTTGATAAAAGAGTACCTTATTCCAGCCTTGTAGTTACAGAATATTCCGAAAAAGCTCTTTCCTTTGACTAAAAAAAGTGGTATACTATAAGTGGCTCTGCCCTTTTGGGCAGCCACATTTTATAAAATTATCGGAGGACAGATATGGGTGTAATATTTACTGTCAGCAAAGACAGCATCATATACGAAAGCAATCAGCCGGTCACAGAGATTGCAGTAATTCTCTCCGGCAAAGTAAAAATTATAAATAAAGCCTCTCAGGCTGAAGCTGCTGAAACATATGCAGGGCCTGGTGATGTTATAGGTATGCCGGACTTTTTTAACCCTGCCTACACACATGAATATATTGCGGAAGAAGATTCCATGCTCCTTCCTCTTTCAACAGAATATATAAGCGACATCCGCAATACGATGAAGGCCAATCAGAGCATACGTGCAGGACTTATTATTTCAATGGCAGAACTTTGCATTAACTTATCCCTTCAGTATGACAGCCTCATTAAGGAAGCCATCCCTTTGGCAGAATTTTTAAGGGACAGGCAGTCTGTTTATCTCAGATTGTGTGAAAACAACCTTCTAACTGCCGCTGACTTATCCTTCACGACAGATTTTTTAACAATACATACTGAGAAGGTTGCTGATGAGCTCATCGAGTACTATACAAACCTGACCAGAATAAGCCGTATAGCAGCTGATACGTTTTATTCGGAAAACACATTTATTGCATTTTATCATTTTAACGAAGCATATCAGATTGCAAAGGAGCTTTTCTCTTATATAAGCGAACTTCTGACAAAGCTTGAGAAGATGCACAGCTATCTTATAGGAACTGACGATAATTCGCTTTTTAAACTTTTTACGGTAGCTTATACGTCACTTAATTCCCGCCAAAAGGATGCTTCTGTTCCATACAGGTGTATAAACTCCCTTTTTTCATATGCCCAGAAGATAAACGTAAATTCTATCTTACTTAATAATGCTAGCAATATAATAGCTGCAATCAATAATATAGCTGCTTTAAATGCTCAGGCAAAGGCTGCTGAAGCACCGCTTAAGGCAGCCGAACAGGAATATGCAAGATTTAAGGAAAGTGTCACCAATGCACTTGATAAACTCATTGCCTATTCCGGACTTCCATCAGATACGATTACTCCATTTAAAGAAGCTGTTATTGCATTCCGCTCATTACCGAACAGGAATGCTTCAGCTGATAATGTTATCAATATTCGTAAAACAATTACAAAATATTTTTACCAGCTTTATGAAACAGTTTTCTTTAAATACGTTGAGAATGGCTCTCACAGCAACTTTATCGAACTCTTCCTTAATACGTGCTTTGTTGACGAAAATCTTGTGTCCGAAGCTCAGCTTGAAGAGCTTTATAACCTTAATTTCAGACAATCCGACAACAGTATCAAAATATATACCATGTATGAATGGCTTTTGGACATATACAAGGGTAACCAGGAGCCTTCACGTAATGAGTTTGACATTGACTATGCCGGTATGGTAAGGAATCGTAAACGTACAGAAAAGCTTAACGATGCTCAGGTTGCTGCTTTGCTAAGTGACAGGAAAGCCAAAGTCCGTTATGAAATCCAGAACTTTTTCCGCTCTACTCACCGTATTACCTGCGGTCAGATTATCGGCTTTTGTCCTATCCTCTACTGTGAGTACTCTGATGACAGCTTTAGCAACATTTTTTTGTCCAAGGATAAAATATGCAGTATCTTTAACCAGTACAGAAAGCTTGATTTCTCCTGTTTCTACCGCATAGTACCCTACGAGGTTAATCACTATGGACTAAATCGTGAATATTTGCAGGCAGAGATTACACCTTATATAATTCTTAACCCTGTAATTGGTCAAAAGGGAATTATGTGGCAGGAAATTTCAGGTACCAGACGAGATACTCCTGCACGTTTTTCTTTTCCGATTTTCTTCAGAGGCGATATTAATACAGTTGTTCTGTATACTCTCGGGCAATATCGCTGGGAATTTTGTAAAAGTGTTGAGGGACTTCGCTGGAACGACATTCAGCAGGCTTCGCTCACCGCTGAATATTATAACTATATACAGTTTTATAAGAAAAATTCTTCCCTTTCACCCGAAGCCAAAGAGAAGATCAAAACCCTTCTTACCAAGTACCACAGCAATATAAGGGAAGTTTTTGCCGGCGATTATATTACATATATGCAGTATGAATCCTCAGGTGCTTCAAGACTTAATAAAATAAGCAGAACCATCCTCTTTAAATACTGTCCATTTGATGCCGCCACCCGCAAGAATCTTCTTATGAGCCCTGTATACAAAAATATGATTGATATGTATGAGAAAAACTGTACTCTTAAGCTCAGACGAATCAATTCAGTAATTAACATTATTCATAACGGTGCCGGTGAAATTCCGCCAGAATTTGAAGTAAACCGCAATTTTTATACACTCTAAGGCTTGACACTTTTTCCGGCTCTGATATAATAATTTGAAGAATATTTAGTAAAGGATGCAATCTATATGATTAATAAACGAATACGACCGGACGAACGTCCAATTTTTCCAAAACGAGCAATAGTAACAGCAGGTATGCCCTATGGTAATAAGACTCTTCACTTCGGACATGTCGGTGGAATGTTTTTACACGCTGATACATTTGCCAGATTCCTTCGGGACCGCATCGGCAGTGAAAATGTAATTTTTGTTTCAGGTACTGACTGCTATGGCTCACCTATTGTTGAAGCCTATCGTAAGCTTGTTGAAAACGGCTTTGAAGGCAGTATTGAAGATTATGTTATGGGGAATCACACCCGACAGAAGAAAACTCTTGAAGATTATGAGATAGGTCTTAACCTCTTTGGTGCATCTGCTTTTGGTTCTACAGGCAAAACACATAAAGAAGTATCTGAATGGGTATTTAACAGACTTTATGACAACGGCTGGCTTGAAAAGCTTTCCACACCGCAGTTTTTTGATCCGGATAAGAAGGTTCTTCTTAACGGCCGTCAGGTTGTAGGCCGTTGTCCTATCGAAGGCTGTTGCTCTGAGAAAGCGTATGCTGACGAATGTGCCCTTGGTCATCAGTACATGCCTACTGACCTTATTGACCCTATAAGTACACTCTCAGGTAAAAAGCCTCTTATCAAAGAGGTTACTAACTGGTATTTTAAGCTTGACAAATGTACAGAACTTATGACTGATGAAGTTAAGCTTCTTCGTTCTAACACTAACACCCGTAAGTATCAGCTTAATACCATTGAGGAGTTTTTAAAGCCCCCATATATTTACGTACAGCGAAAGAATATAGAAGATTTGGAGAGCTTACAGTCTAAGCTTCCTGCTCATGAAATAATCGATGAGCCAAAGAAACCGTCTATTACTTTTGTATTTAAAAATCTTGATGACAGAGACAGTGCCCGCGCAGTGCTTGATTCCATGAATATCCGCTACCGCACCGGTAAAACCCTTGTTCCTTTCAGACTTTCAGGCAACATTGAATGGGGTGTTCCTGTTCCCTGCAAAGACGATATGAACGACCTTACCTTCTGGGTATGGCCCGAGTCACTCTGGGCACCTATATCATTTTCAAAAACATATCTTGAAGAAAATGGCGCAGCGCCGGATGAATGGAAAAAATGGTGGGATGATGATGAAGCCATGGTATACCAGTTTATAGGCGAAGATAACATTTATTTCTATGGAATTGCCGAAATGGCTATGGCAGTAGGATTAAAGTATAAGATTGATGAAGTCCCTGACCTTGAAAAGGTTCATCTTCCGCACCTTGTGGCCAACAACCATGTATTATTTATGGACAAAAAGGCAAGCAGCAGCTCAGACATTAAACCTCCTATGGCAGACGAGCTTTTAGAATATTATACAGCTGAACAGCTTAGAATGCATTTCTTAAGCCTTGGTCTTTCCACAAAGAGTGTCGGATTTAAGCCACAGGTGTATATGCCTAAGGATGAACAGCAGGGGCAGGATACAGTGCTTAAAGAAGGAAATCTTCTTACCAATGTATTTAACCGTCTCATCCGTTCATGCTTTTACTCAATCCAGCAGTATTATAACTGCGAAATACCTGCCGGAACAGTAGATGAAAAGATTTTAAGCATTGCAAAGGATGCCGTGCTTGAGTACGAACGTCACATGTACAATCATGATTTTCATCGTATTACCTATGTACTTGACAGCTTTATCCGCGAAATCAACAAGCATTGGGTGAATAATATAAAGGTTGCTGAAAAGGATAATAACGATGCTCTCCGCAGGCAGATTATCGTAGACTGTTTCTACGGAATCAAGGTTATAACCACTCTCCTTCATCCTATCGCACCTGCAGGCTGTGAAATGGTAAGGGAATATCTTAATGTTGACGAACGCATTTGGAGCTGGGATTATATTCTCGAACCTCTTGACATGTTTATGAATGAAGAACATAAGCTTAAGTTCTTAGAACCCAAAGTGGATTTCTTTAAAAAGCTTGATTGTCAGTTTACCGTTAATGACTAATGCGACAGCTTAATTTATATCACTAAACCGTAGTTTACAAAGACCGGGCAGAAAAATCTGCCCGGTCTTTGAACTATCTATATAAAGCAAACGGCTTGAAGGGTTATCAGGACGCTCTGCGTCGTAAGAAAGCCGGTTTTGCGTATTGTCATCTTCAATTCATAAGAACTGAATATGTATCATAATGCGCCTTGGACTTTCTGACCGTAATCCCTTCACCTTATATATATTCTATATTTCATAAAAGGTGCATCCTAACCTTTTCACGATACAAAAGTCAGAGTAACTCCTACCTCACCACTTCAGGAAATCCAACCTTCTTCTTTACCTTACGAAGTGTCTTATTTGCATAGTATGAAGCCTTGTCGGCATTTTCCTTAATAATACCATCAATATATGCCTTATCCTTTGAGAGCTCGTCAAACTTCTCCTGAACAGGTCTTAAAGTATCTGCAACTACTTCGCCTACGGCAAGCTTAAAGTCACCATAACCCTTACCGTCAAACTCACGCTCAACCTCTGCCGGAGTTTTACCTGTGACACTGCTATAGATATCAATAAGATTCTTGATACCAGGCTTTTCATCCTTGTAAATAATCGCATTATCAGAATCAGTAACAGCACGCTTGAATTTACGGATAATTGTATCTGTATCATCCATAAGAAGAATACTTGCATTAGGATTCTCATCTGACTTTGACATCTTCTTTGTAGGATCCTGAAGACTCATGATTTTGGCACCTGTCTTGCCAAGATAAGCCTCTGGTACTGTAAATACATCACCATAAATATTATTAAAACGTTCTGCGATATCTCTGGCAAGCTCAAGATGCTGCATCTGGTCAATACCTACCGGAACAACATCTGACTGGAATAATAAAATATCGGCAGCCATAAGTACAGGATATGTGTAAAGACCTGCATTAATATTATCTGCATGTTTTGCTGATTTATCCTTAAACTGAGTCATGCGGTTAAGCTCACCGACATATGTAAAACAGTTAAGAATCCAGCCAAGCTCGGCATGTCCGGACACATGTGACTGATAATAAATACAATTTTTAACAGGGTCAAGACCTGCTGCAATATAAAGTGTAAGAAGATTTCTGGCACGTTTTCTAAGTTCCGCAGGATCCTGACGTACAGTAATTGAATGCATGTCAACAACACTGTAAAAACACTCATATTCATCACTCATCGTAAGCCAGTTCTTTAAAGCTCCAAGATAATTGCCAAGAGTCAATGTTCCTGTTGCCTGCATACCGCTAAAAAGCATCTTTTTTCCATCTAACATAAGTATTAACCTCACTTAATTTTATCGAATTTAAACATTTATATTGTTTAAGTCTATCACTAGCCTTAAGAAATGTCAAGCAATGCATGATGATTGTTTGAGATTACCTGCCCATGCTCTTTCTTACAAACTCCACAGCCTGTCCCAAAAAAAGCATCATTAATATTGTAACAATGCCAACTCTGCCGCTTATTACAAAACCCGCAAACACCGCTAACGCATCCCATGCAAATCTTATTATCTTAAAAGGCAGCTTTGTTATTTTTCCGGATATCATCATCGGAAGCGCATCATATGGTGCAGTTCCAAGGTCAGTTGACATATATAACGCTGCCGCAAATACAAATACAGCCACTGTTATAAGCATCACGGCTATTTTAACCGGCACGCTTTCAAGCCGGACATAAATATCTGTTTTCTTCCACAGCCACATACACAAATCAACCGTATAGCCAACAAGCACCATATTAAACAACGTACCTATGCCTATATACTTTCTACCCCATAAAATAACAGGTATAAACATCATTACATTCAGAAAAAGCTGCCAGTTACCAAGTGACCAGCCCATTTTTTCTGATATGCTTACATTCATGTATGTACATGGATCCATTCCTTCATTTATTATATTTAAAACAGACAATGTTATTCCCATGAACACAACGCTTATAAATGTTATTATAACTCGTTTCATAAAATCTTTTCTAGCATTTACTGCATATATACTCATAGCTTTCTCCCTGACAAATCGACATTTCCCTTTCAAAATCTTCATATTTTATAATTCCGCTCCAATCTTTTTTTGTAGCGGTTACCACAAATGAAACAAGCCTGTTGTCATCCCATTTTATTGTAATTTCCGCTCCACCTACAATACAAAGACCTCTTACTAAGCCACTCTTCCATTTAGACGGAAGTGCCGGAAGTAAAACTGTACGCTTTTCATTACTTTGTACAAGCATGTTGGCAACAGCCGCTGTTGCGCCAAAATTGCCATCAATCTGAAATGGCGGATGATTGTCAAACAAATTAGTAAGGGTAGATTTTTCAAGTATTTTCTGCAAGTGGTTAAATGCCTCATCGCCATCCCAAAGCTTGGCATAATGATTAATAATCCATGCACGGCTCCAGCCTGTATGTCCACCACCGTGCAAAAGCCTTCTCTCGAGTGTAACCTTGGCTGCCTTGGCAAGTTCCGGTGTTTCATCGACAGATATCTGTTCTGACGGAAACAAACCGTAAAGGTGTGAAATATGTCTGTGCCCCGGTGCCGCCTCGTCATAATCCTTATCCCATTCCATAATCTGACCATACTTACCTATTCTCGTTGGTGCAATTTTTAAAAGTGTTTCTTTAATCTGGGTGTTTAACTCATCATCCACCCCAAGTATTTCTGCCGCCCTGATACACTGTGTAAACAAATCTCTTAATATCTGATTATCCATTGTAACGCCGATACCGTTGGCTCCTTTTTCGCCATTTGGCAATATATATGTATTTTCCGGAGATACGGATGGACACGTTTTTAGATATCCCTCGTCCTCAATAAGAAAATCTACGAAAAACAGTGCCGCTTTTCGCATAATCGGAAAGCTGTCCTTAAGAAATTCAGTATCCTTCGTATAAATATAGTGTGTCCACTGATGGGTACAAAGCCACGCTGCCCCCATCACCCAGTAAGAGCCTGGAATCCAGTGATCCTGAACCGCTGTATCTCCCCAAATATCAGTATTATGATGCGCAACAAAACCACGGCAGCCATACATTACTTTGGCCGTGTACTCACCGTTTGGAACCATTTTCTTAATAAGCTCAAATAAGGGCAGATGACACTCTGAGAGATTACAGCTTTCTGCCGGCCAGTAATTCATCTCGGTATTGATATTTATAGTATACTTTGAATCCCATGACGGCTTCATCTGCTGATTCCAGATTCCCTGTAGCGTAGCTGGAAGATTGCCCGGTCTGCTACATGATATAAGGAGATATCTTCCAAACTGGAAATATGTCTGCATCATGGCAATATCCTCGATACCGGTTGCAATATTCTGCATTCTTACATCTGTTGGCTCCATGTCCGCGGCACTATACTCATCATCAGTAACAAGCTTAAGCTCAACCCTCTCCATAAGACTTTTATAATCCTTAACATGATGCTCTTTAAGCTCTTCATAAGTATAATTCATTGCTTTATCTATAACCGCAGCATTCCACTCCTTAACATTTGCCGTATGAAAGGTTGTATTTGCCGTAAAAATAAGAGTAACCTCACTGGCATTTTCAACTACGATATGCTCCCCTATTACCTCAAGGCTTCCATCCTTCACTCTGCATGTAAGCTGCATTGCAAAATCAGCCCCGCCTTTCCCCAGATTACCATACAGGCACACTCCGTCATCAGAAACCTTTTCCACTCCATCATAAAAACGCTCACGTTCAAGATGAACATCAAAGCTTATTGTATTTTCTCTGTCCGCAGTAAAATGAATCACCATGCAGTCATCCGGCTGTGAAATAAATACCTCTCTTCTCCATGTTATATTTTTCCATGTAATTGTTGTTACAGCACATCCATTATCGAGACTTAATTCTCTTTCATAAGCACTCATGTCACTATCATTAAGCTTCGCAACAACACAGTCCGGTGCTGCAAAATTGAAAATCATATTTCCAAGAGACTGATATGGATGCTCGCTTTTCGGTGTACCCGAAAGTGCATACTTCATAAGCCTTTCGGCCTTGGCAATCTGACCGGACTTAAGTAACTCTCTAATTTTAGGAAGATTTTTAAGTGCATCAGGATTATTTCGCTCTGCCTTCGCACCATACCACATACTCTCCTCATTAAGCTGTATCTCTTCCTTCCACGTTTTGCCATATACCATTGCACCAAGCCGTCCATTTCCAATCGGAAGGGCTTCTTCCCACTTGTCAGCCGGCTGCCTGTACCATAATCTCATTATAACGCTCCTTCCATTTTGATAATAACCATATATTTATTATAAC
>CAZBHM010000054.1:0-13544 GCA_964491975.1 uncultured Lachnospiraceae bacterium
CTTACAGGCTACTGTGCAGGCTGGTCACTTAAGCAGCTTATCACAGAGGGACTGGGCGGAATTACCGGTAAGATTACATCTTCACCGGCAAGCCACCTTTCAACGCTCTGCAACCAGATGGTAAATTTCCTTGGCATTATGCAGAATGAATGGGCAGGAGCACAGGCATTTTCATCGTTTGATACCTACCTTGCGCCATTTGTAAAGATTGATAATCTGACATACAAAGAGGTTAAGCAGTGCATCCAGTCATTTATTTATGGTGTAAATACACCGAGCAGATGGGGAACACAGGCACCTTTTTCAAATATTACACTTGACTGGACAGTTCCTAATGACCTTGCCGAGCTTAACTGTATCATAGGCGGTAAGGAGGTTGACTTTAAGTATAAGGACTGTAAGAAAGAGATGGATATGGTTAACAAGGCATTCATCGAGATTATGATTGAAGGTGATGCCAATGGAAGAGGCTTCCAGTATCCTATTCCTACTTACTCGATAACAAGGGATTTTGACTGGTCAGATACGGAAAATAACAGACTTTTATTTGAAATGACGGCAAAATACGGTACACCGTATTTCTCAAACTATATAAACAGTGACATGGAACCGAGTGATGTGCGAAGCATGTGCTGCCGTTTAAGACTTGACCTTAGAGAGCTTCGTAAGAAGACCGGCGGCTTCTTTGGCTCAGGTGAGAGCACAGGCTCTGTAGGTGTTGTAACCATAAACATGCCTAAGATTGCTTATCAGTCAGAGAATGAAGCAGATTTCTTCGAGAGACTTGACAAGATGATGGATATTTCAGCGCGTTCCCTTAAGATTAAGAGAAGCGTAATCAGCAAGCTTATGGATGAGGGCTTATATCCATATACAAAAAGATATCTTGGAACATTTGACAATCATTTTTCAACAATCGGTCTTGTGGGCATGAATGAGGTCGGACTTAATGCAAACTGGCTTGGCGAGGATATGACAAGCGTGGCAACACAGGAGTTTACCAAAAAGGTACTTAATCATATGAGAGAGAGACTTTCTGATTATCAGGAGCAGTATGGTGACCTTTACAACCTTGAGGCAACACCGGCTGAGTCAACAAGCTATCGTCTTGCAAAGCATGACAGAAAGAGATGGCCTGACATTAAGACCGCAGGTAATGAGGGAGACTCACCTTATTATACCAACAGCTCACACCTTCCGGTTGATTATACGGCAGATGTCTTTGATGCGCTCGATATTCAGGATGAGTTACAGACACTTTATACATCAGGAACAGTATTTCATGCATTTCTTGGCGAGAAGCTCCCTGACTGGCAGGCAGCAGCCAAGCTTGTGAGGACAATTGCAGAAAATTACAAGCTTCCGTACTATACACTTTCACCGACATATTCAATCTGTAAGACACATGGTTATCTTGCAGGTGAGCAGTTTGTATGTCCTTTATGTAATAAGCCGGCAGAGGTATACAGCCGTATTACAGGTTATTACAGACCTGTCCAGGCATGGAATGAAGGAAAGCTTCAGGAGTACAAAAACCGTAAAGAATATCGTACTGAGACCTCTGTGCTTAAGAAGGTTGCAAGAGCAAAGCAGGAGGCAGAGGTGAAGGCAGCAGCAGCGTCCACAGCAGCAGATAAAGCAGTGTATTTATTCACAACTAAGACATGTCCTAACTGTGTAATGGCGAAGGAGCTTCTTAAGAACGTTAACTATACTCTTATCGATGCAGAGGAGAATCCTGAACTTACAAGAAGGTACGGCGTAATGCAGGCTCCGACGCTTGTTGTGACAGATAATGGCGAGGTTAAGAAATATGCCAATGTATCCAATATAAAGAAATATTTGGAAAACATAACGGCGCTTGTATAGAAAGTGAGAAAATTATATGAATATGATAGTTGCAGTTGACAGTAATTTTGCAATCGGCTATCAGGGAAAACTGTTGGTTAAGATACCTCTTGACCAACAGTTTTTTAGAGATATGACAAAGGGCAAAGTTATTGTATATGGCAGAAAAACGCTGGAAACATTTCCTAACAGGGTACCGCTTGTCGGCAGGGTTAACATTATTCTTTCCAAAAATAAGGATTATAGTGTGAGAGGTGCACTTTGTATGCATAGCCTTGATGAAACACTGGAATATCTTAAGCAGTACAATTCAGAAGATGTTTTTATAGTGGGCGGTGAAAGTATCTACAGGCAGTTTTTGCCTTATTGTGATACAATTCACCTTACCAAGATTGATTATGAATACAAAGCGGATGCGTATTTCCCAGACTTAAGAAGAATGCCTGAATGGAGCATCACTGAAGAAAGTGATGAGCAGACATATTTTGACATAGAGTATTATTTTCAAAAATTTGTGCATAAAAATTCTTAAAATACTTGAGTTTTGTGATTATTTGTTCTATAATGATAAACATAAAAATTTTAACAGGCCATAATAGACCTGGGAAGGACAGGCATATGTTAAACATAAGAATTGAGAAGACTACTAATCCAAAGCCGATTCCGGGCCAAGATAACCCGCTTAAGTTCGGTACGATTTTTACGGATCACATGTTTGTGATGAATTATACAAGAGGACAGGGCTGGCATGATGCAAGAATTGTTCCGTATGCTCCGATAGAGCTTGAACCGGCTGCAATGGTATTTCATTACGGTCAGGAGATGTTTGAAGGTCTTAAGGCATATAAGACAGAGGATGGCAGGACTCTTTTGTTCCGTCCTGACAAGAACATAGAGAGAGCGAACAGAACTAACGAGAGAATATGCATCCCCACAATTCCTGAGGAGGATTTCCTGCAGGCAATTAAGGCTGTAGTAAAGGTGGATGAGGCATGGATTCCTACAAGACCAGGCACATCGTTATACATAAGACCATTTATTATAGCAACTGATCCATTCCTTGGAGTGCGTCCTTCGGACACATATTTATTTATGATTATACTTTCACCGGTAGGTGCATATTATCCGGAAGGCCTTAATCCGGTTAAAATCTGGATTGAGGATGAATATGTAAGAGCAGTAAGAGGCGGTGTCGGAGAAGCTAAAACAGGCGCTAACTATGTTGCAAGTATGAAGGCACAGGATAAGGCTCATCTTGAAGGATATTCACAGGTACTCTGGTTAGATGGCGTTGAGCGTAAGTATATTGAAGAGGTTGGTGCAATGAACATCTTCTTTAAAATAAATGGTACGGTTGTTACCCCTAAGCTCAACGGCAGTATTTTACCGGGAGTTACAAGAGACAGTGTTATTAATCTCTGTAAAAAATGGGGCGTTCCGGTAGAGGAAAGAAGAATTTCAATTGATGAGATATATGAGGCACATAAGAATGGTACACTTGAGGAAGTATTCGGTACGGGTACAGCGGCAGTTATTTCACCGGTAGGGGAGCTGCGTTGGGAGAACCATATAATGAAAGTACAGGATGGTGGTATCGGAGAATTCAGTCAGAGATTTTATGATACAGTGACAGGTATTCAGACGGGCAAGGTTGAGGATTGTCTTGGCTGGACAGTAGAGGTTAAATAAGATATTAAGAACAAAGGCACGGGATTTCTCGTGCCTTTGTCTGTTTTTACTGTAGCTGTCAGGGCGTATCGACAGCCGATACTGATTCTATCATCTTGATAAGGGTTCGCTTCGTCAAAGTCACCGATGCAGGTTAGTTCCATGTAGTAGCCGTCTTGTGACCAGAAGGCAATTATGGAAGAGTTGGATTTGTATACTAAGATTTCTTTATCACCCACAAGAATGTTCGTTATTTCACCGTGTTCATTGTCAATGGAGACTTGTTTGCCGGCCAATGCCTTTTGAATGAATGTGATGGTATTGTCAGAAAGATTTGCGTATTGGTAGTATATACTCTTTGAAGAGGAACGTTTGTCAGTAAGAACATACTCTTCGGGTATATAATTAAGCTGATATTCCTGAACTATAAAGGCAGGGCCGCTGCCTGCAAAGTGGATATCAATAAATCTTTCATAGAAATTAAGGATAAATTCAATACCGGGTTCGCGTATAGCCTTAATCTGAGTTGCACTTGCAATAAAGATAGTTAGGCATGCGGCAGCGATGAGGGCTGCTTTGTATAAGCTGTGCATGGGCGGTCTTCCGTATTTGTTCATTGAATTAATAAGACGATTCATTCTGCGCTCAAATTTTTTTTGAGAAGATAATTTCTTAAGTCTACGTTTATCATTGATAATGTGACTCTTAAGTAATACCGGGGTGTTATATCGTTCACTTAGGTACATGGGAGCCGGAGTATATGTATCTTAGGTATTAGAACATTAACTATAATGAATATAAACATATAATTTGGACACTATAAAGCTTAACAAATTTTATAGGTGGTAGATTGTATGTGGGGAATAATAATTGCATTGATTTCCGGTGCACTTATGAGTATTCAGGGAGTGTTTAATACAGAAGTTACAAAAAGTACGGGCATGTGGGTATCCAATACCTGGGTGCAGTTTACGGCACTTATAGTGTGTATGGCAGGCTGGCTTATAACAGGAAGGGAAAGCTTTGGCCCCCTTATGAAGGTAGAGCCTAAATATATGCTTCTTGGTGGTGTGATAGGTGCATTTATTACATTTACGGTAATTAAAAGTATGTCTTTGCTTGGGCCGGCAAAGGCCGTTATGCTTATAGTTGTCTCTCAGCTTCTGGTGGCATATCTTATTGAATTGTTCGGACTTTTTGGCGTGGCAAAGGCAGGCTTTATGTGGTCGAAGGTTATAGGAATGGTGCTTGCGATAGCCGGTATAATAGTATTTAAGTGGGAGTAAAATGATGGACAAATTGCTTGCAAAAAGCAGTATGTTGGTGTAAAATTATTTTGTGCATAGTGGGAAGCCTCCGGAGAATGGAGGATTATGCAGGTAAGAATTATTAAATATGTTATCATGGCATTAGCCGTTATTACAGGTATCGTATGGTATGTTGCAGTATCTCCGGGTGAGAATAAGAATGAGCATTCGATAATGATGGAAGCTTCTTCTTATGAGACACCAAAGAGTGCTGAGGATTCTGACGAAGATGCCTCTGCCGCTTCGGACGATGCCATGGAAAAGACTAAAGATGAGCCCACCGGTGTGGGAAGTATTTTTGTATATGTGTGCGGAGCTGTGTTAAGTCCCGGGGTATATGAACTGCCGGGGAATGTGCGTGTTGTGGCGGCCATAGAAGCGGCAGGTGGATTTTCAGAGGATGCGGCACAGGATTATCTTAATCTTGCACGGGTGGCAGTTGATGGAGAGAAGCTTGTGGTGCCTACAGTGGAAGAGGCAGAGGTAATGTCTTTGGCAGGAGCATCAGCGGGGACTTCAGAGAATACAGCGAAGGAAAGCAACTCTGATAATACAAGGTTTAGCATCAATATCAATACTGCCACTAAGGAAGAGCTTATGGAGCTTCCGGGGATTGGTGAGAGCAGGGCATTAAGCATAATTGCGTACCGTGAGGAGAATGGTGCGTTTGGCAGCATTGAGGAAATCATGCTTGTAAGTGGTATTAAGGAAGGTGCTTTTGCCAAAATAAAGGCATATATAAGGGTGACATCATGAGACGACCGGTGCTTTGGCTTGCCGTAGCTTTTCTTACGGGCTTGCTTTGCGCCTGCCGTGGATATGTGATGGTGGCAGCCTGTGCATTTGCGGTGCTTTTTTGTATGTGGCTTGTGGGAGATGTGTTGTGGGGTGTAAAGTGGCGATATATAGTGTTTGCCGCTGTTATGTTTGTGTCCGGCTTCTTGAGAATGTATTTTTTGGAGCTGCCCAAGGAAGCCTTTGGTTATCTCAGAGAGGAAATTTGGGTATCGGTTAAGGGTGAGGTTAGCAGCGTGAGTGCGGGATATGGTACTAATGTTACCCTTAAGGACGCAGTAGTTACATACAGTGATAAGGAGTATTTTGTTGACGGTGTTTTGGTGTATTTATCGGGAATTTCTGAGATTCAGACGGGAAGTGTCATAGCCGTTTCAGGCATGTTATCAAGTTTTGGGTTGCCACGTAATGATGGTGAATTTAATACATATGAGTATTATAAGAGTATTGGAATATATTATAGGCTTGAAGCAGATAAATTAAGCATTATAAGTAGCAGGGCAGGGCTTACCGGCAAGCTGCTTAGGATAAGGGAGTATATCAGAGAGCGCATTTTTGATTATAGTTATGATGCAAAGGATGCGGGAACCATGACGGCGATGCTGCTTGGGGATAAGACTTATCTTGATAAGGAGCTTAAGGAGGGGTTTCAGGATACAGGTATTTCACATATACTTGTTGTTTCGGGTCTTCATGTATCCCTTTTGGGCATGGGGATATTTAAGCTTCTTAGGAAATTATTTAAGTATGGAGTATCCTGTAGTGTGGCAAGTACATGTGTTGTTTTATATGTAATTATGACCGGCTTTGCGGTGTCAGGGCAGCGTGCGCTTATAATGTTTCTTATAAGCATGCTTGCGGAGTATCTTGGCCGGACGTATGATATGCTGACTGCGATAGCAGCAGCACTGCTCATAATACTATTTGATACACCATATCTGTTCTTAAATTGTGGATTTCTGCTTTCATTTCTTGCGGTTATGGGGATAGCCCTGCTGTGTCCGGTGCTTGAGGACGTAAGCAAGTGGATGTGTGGTTACAGACTGTCATCCATTATGGTAAGTATAGCGGCCATGTGGGCAACGCTCCCGGTAAGCGCAGCATTTTTCTATGAATATCCTATATTCAGTATTCTTGTTAATCTGTTGGTTATTCCATGTATGCCTTTCCTTGTGATTCTTGGTATTGCAGGTGTTGTCGGTGAGCTTGTGTGCGGACAGGGAGAAATTTTGTTAAAAGGACCTGTGCACCTTGTACTTGCTTTTTTTGAAAAACTGAGTGAAATTGTATCAGATTTTGAAAAAAATAAGCTTCTTATTGGTAAACCGTTATTAATAAGTGCGCTGGCAGTATATATGCTTCTGATATTAGTCGTAATAATTCATATGCTTGTAAAACAGCTTATAAAAAGAAATTACAAATTTCCAAAGGTGTGTAAAAGTTTCTGGTTTAGGCTGTGCGTGTGGATATTTCTTGTTGCAGGCGTAAGCTTTGTGGAAATATATGCTCTTAAGCTTCGCAATACAGGCAGTGAGCTTAAAGTTACTATGATTGATGTTGGGCAGGGAGATTCGTTTTTTGTTGAGCTTCCTGATGGAGAAACAATGCTTATTGATTGTGGGAGCAGTGACCTAAGTGAACTTTATGCTGAACGCATAGTGAGCTTTTTTAAGGCGCATGGGGTGAAAAGACTTGATTATGTAATGATATCACATGGTGATGAGGACCACTGTAATGCAGTGGAGGATATTCTTGGAGAAGACAGTGGCATGGAGGTGGGGCTTCTTATGCTGCCCTATACTAAAAATGACAGCATGCTTGAAAAGCTTAAACAGCTTGCCAAAGCTTTAAACACGGAAATTGTGGAGCTTAAGGCGGGTGAGGATTTTTCTATCGGCAGTGTAGGTTTTGATGTTATTAATCCTATTGGAAGGGCATCGGCTGCAGGTGACAGAAATGATAATTCACTGGTGGTTATTCTAAGCTACGGGAATTTTGACATGATGTTTACAGGTGATATAGGTGCTGCGAGAGAAGCGGTTATAGCGGCCGGGCTTCGTGAATGCGAGGTGTTAAAGGTTGCACATCATGGCTCGAAATATTCTTCAGGGGAAAGTTTTCTTGATGCAGTGCATCCTGCAATTGCACTTATATCGTGTAGTGAGGGAAATTCCTACGGACATCCGCACGAAGAATTACTTGAGAGGCTTGATAAGTGTGGTGCTAAGGTCTATATAACGGCTGAGTGCGGACAGGTTACCATTGAAAGTGACGGGGAGAAGATAAAGGTGTATGAGTGAATATTGCGGGAAACTTAAGCTGCAGGAATGTCTGATAAAATTTTAGATTGAACAGACATAAAAACTGTGATAGAATACGTTTATGCAAAAGTGAGGTGGTATTATGCAAAGTCTTAAGAATGCCCTGAAAACAGGTGAATGGAAAAGAGTATATTTATTTTATGGGGAAGAGGCCTTTCTTAAGCGTACCTATAAGAAGCAGGTGAAGCAGGCCATTATAGGTGAAGAGGATTCGATGAATTATAATTATTTTGAGGGTAAGGATGGAGCTGATGTTAAGGAAATCATGGCTATTGCAGATACTATGCCATTTTTTGCGGACAGAAGACTTGTTATCGTAGAAAACAGCGGCTTTTTTAAAGGGGCGGCCTCTGAGGAGCTTTGTAAGTTTGTGGGAAATCTGCCGGATACGCTGGTGCTTCTTTTTGTAGAGGATGAAGTAGATAAGCGCGGTAAGCTCTATAAAGCTGTAGTGGCTGCCGGAAGCGCAATAGAAATGGGGCGGCAGTCTGAAAGTGCGCTTATTGACTGGACTGTAAGGAAGCTTGCAGGCGAGGGACGTAATATCACGCGGGCTGACCTTGAACTTCTTCTGGAGCGTACCGGTAATGACATGGATAATATCAATAATGAGATAAGTAAGCTGGTTGCCTATACATATGGCAGGAATGTAATTACTAAGGATGATATAGAAGCTTTATGTACAGACCGGATTACAGGCAAGATTTTTGAAATGGTGGATGCGGTAAGTGAGAAGAAGCAAAAGAGGGCATTAGCACTTTATAGTGACCTTTTGCAGCTTAAGGAGCCTCCGCTCAGGATACTTTTTATGCTTGCAAGGCAATTTGGCAAGCTTTTACAGGTTAAGGAGCTTCTTGAGAAGAATGCATCCAAGGCACAGATTGCCAGGGAAGCCGGTATACAGCCGTTTGTTGCCGGTAAATATATGGCACAGGCAGGAAGGTTTGCCAAGGGTGCGATTTTAGAGGCACTTGAGGAGTGTGTCGTTACAGAAGCTTCCATTAAGACCGGAGTAATTAATGAGAAGCTTGGAGTAGAGCTTTTGCTTATAAAGTGCAGTAATCAGCAACAGACATAAATATATAAGAAAATGCCGCATTGGGTGAAATGCGGCATCTCTTATATGTTTATATTAATGTAAAAACTAAGCAAGCTTGTTAACAGCAACTGTTAAACGTGAAATCTTACGGGAAGCTGTATTCTTGTGGAATACTCCCTTAGAAGTAGCCTTATCAATCTCAGATGTAGCGGCAAGCAATGCAGCCTGAGCAGCAGCCTTATCTCCAGCAGCAATAGCAGCGTCTACCTTCTTAACATATGTCTTTACGCGAGACTTGATAGCTTTGTTTCTCTCTGTTCTTGTCTTAATAACATCGATTCTTTTCTTAGCAGATTTAATATTAGCCAATCCGTACACCTCCAAAATAGTATTATTGTATTATATAGCACTCGCATCGGTTTGCATTAAACACGGACACGGACAGTCTAATGTAAACATGCTTTTATATTCTAGCGTATAAAGTTTGTTATGTCAATATCTAATTTGAAAAAAATATAATAAAATCTCCAAAAATGTAAAAGATATACCATGTCAGGAAAACAGATTAGGAGGTATGTAATGGAGGGTATAAGAACAGACCTTGCGCTGGAGATAAGAGAGGATATGGAAAGGCGTGGCGAGGAGCTTAGCGGTATAAATGTAACGCATGAGAAGAAAAAAGATATTCTTGTTACGACAGTTACAATAGAAACTGAGAGAGCAGCAAAGGCAATGCGAAGGTCATGCGGCAGTTACCTTACTTTAGAGGCACCATGGGTAAGGTGGAATGATGGAGAGGAAAAGGCCGTTGAAGATGTGCTTTCAGAGTGTATAAAGAAGCTCATTCCCGAAAAGCTCAGAAAATCCGTGCTTGTAGTGGGACTTGGCAACAGACAGGTAACACCTGATGCTCTCGGCCCGCATATTGTTGACAGATTGTGTATTAATAAGCATTATGCTAAGGAGGGCGAAAATACAATAAGTGCAATTGCACCGGGGGTTATGGCACAGACGGGCATTGAAACGGCAAGACTTGTTAAAGGAGTGGTGGAACAGACAAAGCCTACAGCAATAATTGCGCTTGATGCACTCGCTGCAAGAAATACAGGGCGGCTTAATACTACAATCCAGCTTTCTGATGCCGGAATAAGTCCGGGGTCAGGGGTTGGCAATCACAGGCATGCGATTGACTATGCTGCAATGAAGGTTCCGGTAATCGCGATAGGTATTCCCACTGTTGTGGATGCGGTAACAATAGTTAATGATACGATGAACGGTCTGCTTGATGCAATGCATATCGGATACGAAGGAATTGCTGAGGAGGAAAGGAGAGAGCTTGTGGAGAGCTTTCTTGACCCTAATCTTAAAACAATGTTTCTTACTCCGAAAAATGTTGATGAAAGTATTATAAATATGAGTGATACACTTGCCGGTGCCATATGTATGGCAGTATTATAAGTAATAAATTGAAGACCTCATGAATATACATGTATTATAAGGGGGAAGTTTCATGAGGCGAAGGGTAAGAAAGGGATTAAGGCTTGCCGCGTGGGCAGGCCTCTGGCTTTTTATTTTATATCTTGGCATTAATATTATTGCAAAGGGCAGTTCGATTATTTATGGCGAAGCATTTGAAAAAATAATTTCGGACACGCTTGAAGAAGCAGGAAAAAAGCTTGGGGCAGTAATTATAAAAAGAAGCGGAATAGTCTTTTCTTATTTGTATGAAGATGAAGACGATAAAGACAGTGCTCTGAGATTTATCGAGAATATGTATCTCTGGCGGGCAGATATTTATGATAAAAATATAGTTTATCCGGCAGAGGACAGGATATATGATGAGCTTTTGGCAAAACAGGTTATTGAAAGTATGTTTGCGAAAAGTACATTGCTTGAGAATGAGATACCGGTCATAAGTTATCTTCCTGATTATGCCTATCAGGCGACTGCTGCCGGTGAGGGTGACAGGGACGAAAGCTTCAAGGAACGAAAGAAGGGGGTACTTTGCCTGAAGATGAGACGAATGGGACGAAGGAGGTATTTATGCCAAAGCTTATAGGAACGCAGTACACGCTGTCTGAGCTTAAAGATTTTGATTTTATGCTTAGAAAGCTTTATGCGGTAGAGTCTAATACCACAGTAAATACTTCTATACTTAATGTAGGGAAGATGTTTTCTTATGATACATCTCTTGAAAAAAAGGATGGAGCATCACCACAGATACTTATTTACCATACGCATTCAACTGAGGCATATGCTGATTCGAGAGAGGGGGTTGTTTCGGATACGGTAGTAGGAATGGGAAGCTATCTTGCAGAAATTCTAAAAAGGGATTATGGGTACGAGGTTATTCATATTACGACTCCCTTTGACTGTATTAATGGAAAGCTTGACAGAAGCGCAGCCTATGCCTATGCTGAGGGCGCACTGGACGGAATACTGAAAACATATCCTGACATTGAGGTAATTATTGATTTGCACAGGGATGGCGTAAATGATAATGTACGACTGGTTACGGAGTATAATGGCAGGAAAGCGGCCAAAATAATGTTTGTTAATGGTATAAGCCGTATGAACGGTGAAAGCATAAGCTATCTTGGTAATCCTAACCTCGAGGGAAATCTGGCATTCAGCTTTAAGCTTCAGCTTAAGGGAGAGGCATATTTTCCGGGAGTTATGAGACGGATTATTATTAAGGCATACAGATATAATCTGCATTATAAGCCGAGAAGTGTGCTGGTGGAGCTGGGAGCCCAGACAAATACTGTTGAGGAGGCCAGGTATTCTGTAGAGCTTCTTGCATTTATGATTGGAGAGGTGCTTAAATGATAAGACCGGGCAGGAGTGAAATGGTAAGGTTTAAGCTTTGTATTGCACTTGTAATATTTTTACTTCCGTATATACTGGTGCTTATATCCGGTAAAGAAGGATATTATACAGACGGCAACAGCAGATACGATGGTACATATGTGATTGTTGTGAATAATGAAGAGACGGACTTGGAAAAATTTCTTGTAAGGGTGCTTGCAGCATATATTTCACCAAAGACTTCTGATAAAGAGACATTAAAGACAATGGCTGTTGTGCTTAGAACGAATATTGTAAAGGCAATGAACTGGGAAAAAAGAGCAGCGGCAGACTCACTTAATGTGGAATATTTGTCCGAAAAGGAGATGGAGGCTTACTGGGGAAGTGAGAATTTTGTGGAATATTACAGACGGCTTGAGGCGGCGGTGGGGGATACGAAGGGTAACGTGATTGTTGATAAAAAAGCACGGTGTATTGATGCACTTTTTCACAGGATAAGTGCAGGATATACAAGGGACGGTTCGTCACTTGGCGAAGAGTATACATATCTTAAATCTGTTGCAAGCACCGGTGACATAGAGGCGGAGGGGTATATGCAGCTGGTAACATACCCGGCTGAAACAGTAAAGCAGCTTCTTAATAAAAATGCCGGTATTTCGATAAATTATGATGAAAAGGGGCTGCCGCTATCAGAGTTTATTACCATAAATGAGAAGGATGGCGAGTATGTGGAATGGATTAGTGTTTGTGAAAACCTGCTTAGTGCAAAGCAGTTCTGCGATGCGCTTGGACTTAATTCTCCGGCATTTACATTTGAGGATTATGACGGAAAACTACGTTTTTTAGTAACAGGTGAAGGACACGGTTATGGTCTTAGTATCTGTGGAGCCGGAAATCTTGCAGCGAAGGGGTATGACTATAGGGAAATAATTAAGTATTATTATTCATCGGATGTAATTATTAAACATATAGGCTGAAAATTATAATATTTATGAATAAGCATGTTTATTACGGGCAAAAATATTGCTGAGGTGATAAATGTGAAAAAAATTACTAGAAACTCCTTTTTTAAGGAAAAGTCCTTCCTTGCGCTCACTCTGGTATCAGTGCTTGCGCTGGCAGGGGTGATTACGGTAGCTTCCGTGATAAATAAGAGGCAGTCAGGGAAGAATCCGTACATTGATTTGAACGAAACCACAGATTCAACAAAAAATACTGAACAGATTATTAAAAACAATGAACCGGAGAGCACGGATCCGTCGCTGGTTATACAAAATCCTACGGAGCCGTCTTCTGTTTCAGACAATACCGGACAGCCGGTTGATGTGCCGCCGATAGCCCTTATGTTTACGGAAAATGATACTCTTATGTGGCCGGTGGAGGGCAATGTGATTCTTGAGTTTTCGATGAATGCAAGTGTGTATTTTGCAACACTTGACCAGTATAAGTATAATCCTGCAATGCTTATACAGAGTGAGGAGGGAACTATGGTTGCCGCAGCGGCTGACTGTGTTGTTACAAAGGTTGGCAGTAATGAAGAAATAGGTACTTATGTAGTCATGTCGCTTGGAGGGGATTATGAGCTTACCTATGGACAGCTTAAGTCCTTAAAGGTATCAGAAGGGGATATCGTAAATGCAGGTGACATCATTGGCTTAGTAAGTGCTCCGACTAAATATTATGTAGTTGAGGGGTGCAATCTTTATGTGGCACCTCAACTACATAATATTTAGTCGGAGCACTTACTAAGCCAATGAT
>CAZBHM010000055.1:0-13228 GCA_964491975.1 uncultured Lachnospiraceae bacterium
CTCATATGAAAATGCTCCCTGCCAAGAAGCTTTCCGCTACGTACAAAAAAGACCTCCTTCATGCTTGCATAATCATCAGGTCCTGCCACACTTTTTATCTTAAACTTCCTATAATCGTTATGCTTTGGCCTGCCATCCTCATACACCACCATGGAGCCTACAGACTCAAAGCCTGAGGTATTGGATATATCAAATGCCTCTACCCTGCTTATATCACACGGCAGCCCCAAAAGGTCAGCTATATACTTAAGCGCACCGCGGGTTCTTAATTCTTCCCGTTTAATCTTCTCGGAATCCTTAGTAAGTACAAGTGAAGCATTCTTGCCTGCAAGCTCCACAAGCTTCTCCTTTTCACCCTTCTTCGGCACCTTTATATATACCCTCTGCCCCTTCTTGGCACTAAGCCACTCCATAAGAAGATTATCATCCTCTATCTCATACTGCAAAAGAAGCTCCCTTGGAATAAATGGAGTTCCGGCGTAATACTGCTTCACAAATTCGCTAAGAATCCGGCATTTAGCTTCGCCCTGTCCGATGCTCATATGAAAATGCTCCCTGCCAAGAAGCTTTCCGCTACGTACAAAAAAGACCTGTATAACAGCATCCTCACCATCTGATGCCATTGCAATAATATCCCGGTCTTCATCATTATCCGAGGTAATCTTCTGCTTCTCTGCTATATGCTTAACGCTGTTTATCAGGTCCCTGTATTCAGCCGCACTTTCAAACTCCATTCTGTCAGAAGCCTCATACATATCCTTTTCAAGCTGTTTTAATATATCTTCATACTTTCCATTCAAAAAGTCAAGGATTTTTTGAACAGATTTCATATACTCTTCCCGGCTTATGAAGCCCTGACACGGCGCACTGCACTGTTTTATATGATAATTAAGGCACGCCCTTTCCTTACCAATGTCTCTTGGCAGATTTCTATTACATGTTCTTAGCTTAAAAAGTCTCCGTACAAGCTCCAGTGTATCCTTTACTGCCGTAATACTTGTATATGGCCCAAAATACTTTGCCTTATCCTTCTTCATGCTGCGTGTCATCATAACGCGCGGAAACGTCTCATTAACCGTGACCTTGATATAAGGATAACTTTTATCATCCTTAAGCATGGTATTATATCTCGGGCGGTGCTCCTTTATAAGATTACACTCAAGCACAAGTGCCTCAAGCTCAGAATCAGTTACTATATATTCAAAGCGCCGGATTTTAGACACCATCTGTATAATCTTGGAAGATTTGTTGCGACTGCTCTGAAAATACTGGCGCACCCGATTCTTAAGGCTTATTGCCTTGCCCACATAAATTATCTCGTCCTTCTCATCGTGCATTATATATACTCCCGGCTTGGCAGGAAGCTTTTTAAGCTCATCTTCTATAATAAACAAGGCGACACCTCCCTCTGTTCAAAGAGTCCTCTTTGTGATACAATATATTTTGTAAATATTCATAATATTGAATTTACACAGTTCAACAAGAGCATCCACCATTGTCTTGTTTATCATATATTATATAAGAAAGGAAAAACCATGTCAACACCCGCAATTCAAAACCGCCTGCTTGCAGTCAGTGACTCAAAATACAAAGAATTTCACTGTAAACTTATACCCGGCATTGACCCGGATACCGTAATCGGCATACGCACACCCGTTTTAAGGAAGCTTGCCGCAGATATTTACGGAAGCGATGAAGCCGTCAGCTTTCTAAATTCACTTCCCCACAAATATTATGATGAAAATAACCTTCATGGATTTTTAATTGAGAAAATCAAAGACTATGACGAATGCATTACCCGTCTTAAAGAATTTTTGCCTTACATCAATAACTGGGCAACCTGTGATTCCATTACGCCAAAAGTTTTTAAAAAACATTTACCAGAGCTTCTTTCCCAAATTAAAATATGGCTTTCCTCAGACCATGTATATACTGTCCGCTTCGGAATAGAAATGCTTATGAAATTCTACCTGTCGGAGGAAACATTTGATGAAGAATATCCAAGACTGGTTGCCGGAATACGGTCGGAGGAATATTATGTAAATATGATGATTGCCTGGTATTTTGCGACGGCACTTGCCAGACAATATGATACGGTACTTCCTTATATCGAAGAACAGCGGCTTGATACATGGGTTCACAACAAGACCATACAAAAAGCTGTTGAAAGCTTCCGCATTACCGACGAGCAGAAGATTTATCTAAAGACATTAAAACGCAGATAGCAAATGACCCGGCTTTAAGCCGGGCCATTTATTTATACAACAGCAGCATTAGAAGCATTTGCTGATGCTGATGCCACCTTTTTCATAAGCACAAGCTTGTCACCCGGCTTTAAGCCGTCCTCACCCAGTCCGTTAATTTCCTTAATGTTTTCCACAGTTGTATAAAATTCTTTTGCAATTTTCCACAATGTGTCCCCCGGTTTAACCACATATCCGACAATTCCCGGCATAGCGGCGATTTTAACATTGTCATAAGGCTTCTCGCTTATATTGGTAATGATGTTCTCGTCCTTTTCTTTAAATACGATGGCATCCAGCACAACCGCAGCCTTGCATTCAACCTCTTCGCTGCTCACCATTACTGCATTTAACTGCTCCACATTGCCGAAAATATTATACACACAGGCCTCATCAATATCCCTGACCTCTATTTTGTGTGTAAACGGTATTATTCCTTCTGACTCATAAAGCGGCTGCTTATCATCAAGTGCAATATAAAGAAGTGACACTACAACTATACCTTCAACAGATATGCCTCCATCAACAATACTTGTATTGTCAATTTTAACACTTGCACTACTGTTACAGATTTGCAGAATATGCGGATTTGTATCACTAACCCTTAACTTATCACTTACCCTGCATTTACTTGTATTCCTGGCAAGTAATTCAAGTCCCTTCACCTTCTTTTCCTCCGGTTCAAGATTAACAAGTGCAGAATACACATCACTTATAACCTCCTGTGTATTCTCCTCATAAAATACCATGTCAAGCTCCACGGTCTCATCTACGGCTATAAGCCGCATCTCGCCATCATCATCAGCCTTAATCTCCGGTTCCTTATTGATAAGGTTATATCTTATATACGGATAAAGCATTTCATTTAAGCCGCTTACACTGACTTCTCCGCTGTAAGGCACCGTATGCTCACTCCACTGAAGGCTGCCATTTTCATCATCGGCACTATAAATCATAAACAGCTTAAGCTCGCCCTTTACACTAAGCTTTTCATCCATCGGGCGACAGTCAAAGCTGCCGGACTGCCACTCACTCCATATAACCTCTGAAATATTAGGCTTATTGGAGGAAAGCTCAATTTCATCCTTAATTCTTAATATATCCTTATGTGAGGCTGCCAATGAAGTAAGCTTTACCGGCTTCGTCATATACTGCGCCTCATTATCGAACGCAATGCCTATCACCGGTTCTTCTGCCCTTGTACACATTACAGTAAGCGCAATAGATAAAATACTGTTTACACTTACCTTTCTTGAATTGATTATCCCCACACTCAAATCTTCAATCTGCGTATCAATATGTATATCCGCCGCCGTATCAGCACCGTCAGGCAGGTACATGCTTTCCGAAAAAGGAATCTCGCCCTTCATACATGCAACCGGCGACTGGCTCTGTCCCGTTACATACAGAAATTTAAACAAAAGCTTTCCCGAAAACAAAAGCTTTCCATCCATACTCTGCTGTGAATCAATCAAAACCTCTCCTGTACTTTTTAATAGCTTTACAATATCCGGCTTAACATCCGGCACGTTAAAATCATCTTCAAGAGTAATCTGCGTTGTTACCCTTCCTAAATCATGGGTTGCACGCATGCCTCTTTTCATTATCTCCACAAAAACCCCTCCTGCTTATATATTGACCTTTCAAATATATATGCGGGAGGGGCTTTAAATATTACTGTTCTTACAACCTGCTTCTTAAAAATCTGCAAAATTCGGCTTCAGGAAGCGGCATTGAAAAATAATAACCCTGAATATAATCTATACCTATCCGTTCTGCCTCTTTATACTGTTCCCTTGTTTCTACACCTTCGAAAACAATTCCAAGCTCCATGCCGCGCGCCATATTAATGGCCGCATTCATTACATACTTGGCCTTTCTGCTCGTAAAATATGACTGAACCATCTGCCTGTCAAACTTAACTATATCCGCCGGCATCTCCGCAATGTAATTAAGATTTGACTGACCCGTTCCAAAATCATCAAGTGAAAACGACACTCCGAAATCCCTTAAAATAGCCATATTTTCAAGAAGAATCTTCTTCGTTCCGGCACTCGCGGTCTCCGTTATCTCAAGATTAATCTTATCCGGACTCACACCATACCTGTTCATTATCGACATATAATCTGCCGCAAGACTTCTGTTCGCACACTGTATTACCGAAAGATTTACCTCTATATATTCTATTCCGAGCTCATTAAGAGGAGTTTCGCTTATAAATTTACATACTTTACTAAAAACCCTCTCCCCTACCTTAAGAATCATTCCGTTATTCTCAGCTATATTAATAAATGCACCGGGATATATGATATTACCATTATCATCCCTTATCCTGACCAAAGCCTCTGCCGATACAAACCGATGCTCCTTAGTCGAATAAATAGGCTGATAATATACCTCGACATTATCATTGGTAATCGCATTCTCAAGCAGACGTTCAACCTCAGTACTTCTATACATTTCATATGCAGTGTTACTGTCAATATATGTAATATCACTGCTTACCTTGTCAACCACCTTACGATGTGCATATCCAAGCAGTGAAAAGAAATCATCTCCGCTGTCCACAACCCCTGAATCAGCAACATAATACCAGTATGGCTTAAGAATAACATTATTATCCCTGCCAAGCCCCTGCTCAAGCTTTGCCGTAATCATATCCTTATACTTAATACTTCTATTGATATCCTCAAATAAAAGTAAAATCGAATTAGAAGAATATCTGAAAACAAGTGCATCAGGAATTGTAAGCAGAAATGCACAAAGCTCAACACTTACGCTTTCCATTCCATTGTCAATAACCAGCTCAAGCGCAGAAAAGCTCTCATACTCATTATAACGTTCCCTGACATACTGCACAAATGCATTCTGATTAAAAACGCCTGTTTCCTTATCAATATTAGTTTCAGGATTCTCAAGCAACAGATATACTATAACCATTCCGAGCGAGCCTGCAAATGACATGAGTAAAAGCTCATTATTAAAAAACTGTATCAGCGCTGAGCTTGCCCATATGACCAGCCACACTGCCATGGCATTCCTGCGCCTTAAATTAAGCTCCTTACGCCCAAATACAATATGCAATATAAGTGCAAGCAGATACAGAAAGCCCATCATATAACCTGTAAACACGCTGGAACCGCTTGTATATACCACACTACCACCCGCTTCACAGTGATATTCAATAGGCAGCAATGCTATAAATATTGCATCCAAAACAAATCCCATGACATATATAAGCGCCTTTCTGCGGTATATGTCAGCATTCTTATATATATCCACACTGACATACATAAGCGCAGCATATGTGGTAAGCACAACTGAGGCAACATATGCCTTGCATATAATCTCACACCATATCCTGCCCAGCCTGTCCGCATTGCAGATAACATAAACAGAAAGTATATCAAGGCACACGCATCCCATACATACAAGCAAAAACCTAAAGAACGCCTTCTCTGTCTTAAGCTTTACTCTTCTATGATAAATATAAAAATATAGCACTATTAAAAGTATAACAAGACCACAGCATTGAACTTTTATATTCATACAGCACCTCCGTTTACTTTATTTTACCACATATTTGTCATGTTTCCAATATCTTCAACGACTTTTTTTTTAAAAGAATAAGTGCCGCCAGCTTAATGCAGTAAAAAAACCGGTACACTGACGCATACCGGTTTAAGCTTAACCATAATTTCTACAATGGCTCTTATCAGCAAGTCATTTCAGAGTTGATTTTACTTAAAAACTACAGGTTCTTCACGTTCTTCAAGCTTGATTACTATATACGGATAAGAAGCCTCCTGCTTTACCGTCTCAGCCTTATCCGGACCAACAAGCTCTGTATTCACATAAACAGCCTCTTTTCCAAGATAAAGCTCCTCAACCTTTATACTATATCCTCCTGTTTTCTGTTTACCATAACCCACAATTATATATGTATATGGTGAACTTGTTTTTGTGATTTTAAATTCCTCTGACTTTTTCTGCTCAATAAGCTCCATTACATCCTCAGGTATCTCACTTTCTTTAAGTACGGTAAAATCAAGCTCCTTAACCTTAACATCCTCTTCCCCTGTATTACAGCCTGCGGCAAGCATTAACAAAAAGACTGTGAGAATTATCAGCATAAGTTCTTTTAATTTTCCGTGCTTCATATTTTTTCCATTCCTTTTTTTGTATAAAGTATGCCGTGCCGGCTTATTTTATTCACGTATTTTGTACCACGACTTAAGCATATATATTATATAACATTTAATTTTCAGGAGTTACCTTTGTTTAAAACAAAATCAACTGCTGATGTAATTTCAGCCTTAAATTCAGATGCAGTCAAAGGACTTACATCAAAAGAAGCCGCCCTGCGCCTTGCCAAAAACGGTCCAAATGCCCTAAAAGAAGGCAGGTCAAAAACATATCCTGAGATGTTTCTTTCCCAGCTTAACGAACCGCTCATTTATGTTCTTATAGCAGCGGCCATAATATCTGCCATTTTGGGTGAGCTTAGCGATACCGGTATTATTGTGGCGGTAATACTCATTAACGCTTTCGTCGGGGTAATCCAGGAGGGCAAGGCCATTAAAGCGCTCGAAGCGCTAAAAAGGCTTACGGACAGCGGCCACACTGCCCTTGTAAGGCGTGACGGAACAATTATGGAAGCCAAAGCCTTAGAGCTGGTACCCGGCGACATAGTCATACTTGAAGCAGGAAGGCAGGTACCGGCAGATATCCGCTTAATCTCCACCTTCGGCAGCCTTAAAACAGATGAGGCATCCTTAACCGGCGAATCTGTACCGGTTGAAAAAAATGCCGATTACATAGCCGGTCCCAAAAGCACCATTGGTGACACATTAAATATGGCATACATGTCCACAAATGTTGTATACGGACATGGCGAAGGTATTGTAACCGCTACAGGAATGGATACCGAAATCGGTAAAATAGCAGACTCTATTAACAATACCTCAAATGAAGCCACTCCTCTCCAGAAGCGACTGGGGGAGCTTGGCAGACTTCTTAGTATTCTCGCAATAATTTTATGCATTTTACTGTTTATTATCGCTATTTTACAAAAGCGGAATATTTTTGAAATGTTTCTTACAGCCATTTCACTGGCAGTTGCTGCCGTGCCTGAGGGACTGCCTGCTGTAGTTACCATAGTACTTGCATTAAGTGTTTCAAGAATGGTCAAGGTTAATACAATTGTAAGACGACTTCCTTCCGTTGAAACACTTGGCTGTGTAAATATTGTCTGTTCTGACAAAACAGGTACTCTTACACTCAACAAAATGTCCGTTACCAAGTGCTTTGCAAATAATAAGGAATTTCCTGTACACAAGCTGTCGGATCCATGTTTTAACACATTTATTACAGGTTTTCTGCTTTGTAACGATGCCACCTTTACTGCCGATAACGAATCCCAAAATGAAGCACTTGGCGACCCTACTGAAACCGCACTTCTTGAAATGGCAAAATACCGGCACCTTAATCATGCCGAAGTTATCCGCACATATCCCCGCACCGGTGAAATTCCTTTTGACTCTGAGCGTAAGCTTATGACTACCTTTCACAAAGGTCCAAATGGCACAATCCAGTTTACAAAGGGTTCTGTTGAAAACATACTTAACTGCTGTACCATGCAGGATATCTCCGGCAAGATTACTTTACTTACCCCTGAGGATAAGAAAAGAATAAATGACAAAGCTTCAAAAATGTCCTCCGAAGCACTGCGTACCCTTGGCCTTGCATACAAAAAGGACTTAGCTGTTCCCTCAGAAAAGGAGCTTATTTTTCTTGGCTTTGCAGGAATGACCGACCCGGTAAGAGAGGAAGCAAAAGCTGCCATAAATACCTTTAAAGCAGCCGGTGTTAAAACTGTCATGATTACAGGCGACCACAAAAACACTGCCCTTGCCATTGCAAAGGAGCTTGGTATTGCCGAAAATCTGTCTGCCTGCTTAAGTGGCGAAATGCTGTCCGATATGTCAGATACCGAACTAAATAACCGAATTGAAGATATTTCCGTATTCGCAAGAGTGTCACCTGAGCATAAAACGCGCATTGTACGCGCCTATAAAGCCCGCGGCAACATAGTCGCAATGACAGGTGACGGTACCAATGATGCGCCGTCACTTAGAGCTGCCGATATCGGCATTGCCATGGGACGGTATGGTACGGATGTTGCCAAGGATGCAGCTGACATAATACTTGCTGATGATAATTTTGCAACCATAGAAAAGGCCATCGAAGAGGGACGCGGAATATATGCCAACATTAAAAAATCTGTTTTATTTCTGCTTTCATCAAACTTCGGTGAAATAATAACCATGTTTCTGTCAGTGCTTATGTGGCTACCGGCTCCTCTAAAACCAAGTCATATATTATGGGTAAACCTTATTACAGATACTCTGCCCGCCCTGGCACTCGGCACCGATAAAAACGATGCCGGCCAGCTGATGTCCGAGCCGCCGCGTCCTGCAAAGGAAAGTCTCTTTGCACACGGCGGACTATGCCTTACTCTTTTTTATGGCATACTGATTGCCGGGATAAGTCTGGCTGCATTTATAACTCTCCCCTGCTGTATAATACACAACACTCCAACACTAAGCCTTAATGCCGATACTCTGCAAATGCTTCTTGCGCATCCGGTACTGCTTACACGCTGCCAGACTTATGCTTTTTCAGTACTCGGCATATCGCAGCTTTTCCATTCAATAGGCATGCGCAACACCAAAAGCTCTGTTATCGAAAACCTTAAAAATCACAATCCCATGATATGGATTTCACTTATTACAGGTCTTTCAATGCAGCTTATAATTACTGAAATTCCTTATCTTACACAGCTTTTCGGCACTGCACTGCTAAGCTTTAACGAATGGATGTATCTTCTGTTTTTGTCGCTTGCCCCACTTGCCGTACACGAGCTTCTGGTTATAGCCCGACACATTTTTGCCGCAAAAAAATAAAAGACATCCCCAATGTTCTAATCCGATAACATTGGGGATACCTATTTACAACGCTAAACATAATACTGCCTGTAATTAAGCATCAAATCAAATGCATTTTTAAGCTTTTTTTCATTAATAAGCTCTAACTTAAGTTTAAGCGCCTCTATATTCTTTTCCACAAACTCTGTTCTGGCACCATCCTTATTATTCTTTTTAAGATAATCCAGAATCATTTCACTTTCCGCAATTCTTCTCCTTAGTATTGCAACCTGCCTTTTTACCTTTGCCGTTTTGGATTTTGAAATACCTATTGCATAAAATCTGCGCTTCATCAGTGCCTTATGATAAACATAACAGGCCTCCTCGCAAAGTGCCATTTTCCAGATAAATTCGTTACAAGAAATTCTGGGAATCCTGTATTTTTCCACGGTATCAAAAAAGCTTTTTCTAAAGCACATGGTGCAACCTTCCATCCCGGCAGCTATGGTGTCCTTATTAAACTCAAGCTTTTCCAAATTATTATTATAATACATCTTTTTTGCACCTATTTTTTTTAAATTCTGGTTCTGCTGCCAACATACACCATGCACAAAGGGCATATACTCTGAACAAAGCAGTTCAATCTCCCTGTTCTGCTCCATTATATCCGTCATTTCTTTAATCTTGTCTTCAAACCAGCCGTCATCCTGGTCACACAAAAATATGTAATCTCCCGCAGCCTTTCTTACTGCACTAAAAAAATTCCCGGAATAACCAAGTCTTTCTGTGTTTACATACACATGCCAGCTGCTCTCGAGCTGCTTTCTTGCTATGTACTTATTAATTACCTCCACTGTACCATCCCATGACATATCGTCACATATTATTACCTCATCAGGCTTTCTTCGCTGCATGTAAAGTGACTCTAACTGCTTTAAAATGTATTTCTCCCCATTATATGTTGCAATTACAACCGATATTTTCATAAAAACACCCCTCCCATACATTATATGCCGGAAGGGGTAATCTTATGACAATATCATATGTCACTATTTTAGTATCTCGTCCACCATGGCTTTAACAGCCTCTGTAAACTTATCGCTCTTATCCGCTGCATCATCAAGGGATGTACCCTTAACGCCAAAATAGAACTTAATCTTCGGTTCTGTACCTGATGGTCTTACACAGAACCATGCATCATCTTCAAGATCATAGTAAAGCACATTAGACAGAGGGAGTCCGCTGTCAGTCTTGGCACCTGTTGCAGTATCAAGTATGGTGCCGTTTTTATAATCTCTCACCTTAAGCACCCTGGCATCTGCAACCTTCTCCGGTGCATCCTCGCGCATGGTATCCATAATCTTCTGAATCTTTGCAAGTCCTTCTATGCCTTTAAAGGTCATGGAAATAACCTCGTCCTTAAAATATCCATATTTCTCATAAATATCTGTCATTGCATCCCAAAGATTCTTGCCCTTTGTCTTATAGTAAGCGGCCGCCTCGCAAAGTGCCATTGTCGCAACAACAGCATCTTTATCTCTTGCATGTGTTCCGATAAGACAGCCATAGCTCTCCTCAAAGCCAAAAAGATATGTACCATTGCCGGTTGTTTCAAACTCTAAAATCTTCTGTCCGATATACTTAAAACCTGTAAGCACCTCCACAAGCTTAATACCATATGCCCTGGCAATTGCATCTGCCATATTGGTTGATACTATTGACTTAACAAGCGTACCATCAGCCGGAATACCATTATTTTCAGCAGCACTTGCAAGCTCATATTCTGCAAGAAGGCATCCTGACATATTGCCTGTAAGCGCATGATATTCACCCTTACTGTCTCTTACATATACACCGAGGCGGTCCGCATCAGGGTCTGTGGCAAGTACAAGCTGGGCATCCTTCTCTTTAGCAAGCTTAAGTGCAAGCTCAAATGCTTCCTTCGCCTCAGGATTAGGATAACTTACTGTAGGAAATTCCCCATCAGGCAGCTCCTGCTCGGGTACCACATATACATTTTCAAAGCCAAGCTCCTTAAGCACACGTCGTACAGGAATATTGCCTGTTCCGTGAAGCGGAGTATATACTATCTTTAAATCCTTTTGTGCAGCATCTATACATTCCTGATGCTTAACAAGCTTCTTAAGCTCCTCTATATATGGCTTATCAACCTCTTCGCCAATAACCACATACAGCCCCTTCTCTACTGCTAAAGCCTTATCCATTGTCTTAACTGTCTCATAGTCAGTAACTGCCTTAACCTCTGCCATAATACCACTGTCATGAGGAGGTGTAATCTGCGCACCATCCTCCCAATACACCTTATATCCATTATATTCAGGCGGATTATGACTTGCCGTAATATTAATTCCTGCGACACAGCCAAGCTTTCTCACTGCATAGGACAGCTCCGGTGTAGGCCTGAGGCTCTCAAATATATAAGCCTTAATGCCATTAGCAGCAAGGCAAAGTGCTGATTCATCAGCAAACTCCGGGGACATTCTTCTGGAATCATAGGCAATTGCAACACCCTTCTCTTCCTTTCCCATCTTAAGTATATAATTGGCAAGACCCTGCGTAGCCTTTCTTACTGTATAAATGTTCATACGGTTAGTGCCTGCACCTATAATACCTCTAAGCCCTGCCGTACCAAATTCCAAATCCGTATAAAAACGTTCTTTAATCTCATTATCATCTTCTGCTATTGCTTTAAGTTCGTCCTTTGTCGCCTCATCAAAATAAGGATTACTGAGCCACTGCTCATAAATTACCTTGTACTCCATATGAACCTCCTGATAATATGTATTATTAGTTATTCTAACACAAAACTGAATTTTTTTCCACTTATATTTACCTGACTTTTTATGTCTTTTTATAAAAATAAAACTGCCATACCCTTTTTATAAGTATAGCAGTTTTGAATGTGTATTACAAATATTTTATTACTCCATATATTCATAATATGTAAGATAAACCCTTATACTGTATTTTTCATCATATGTAAAGGATACATCCTGAATTATGCAGGGATATCTGCTGTCATGGATATTCTGTAAAATCTCCTTGGCCTGCTTATATCCTGCGCACTGATAGCTAAGAGATACGTCTCTTCTTACGATATGATTTTCAACATCAGCCTCAACAAATGATATATTATACTCTATAGCACTTTTTAAAATAAGATTTAAGCTCTCCATAAGCTTTTTGCTGTTATCATAAAGCGGAGCCTCTTTAACCTCTTTTGCACCATCTTTAAGGAGTTCATCGAGCTCTCTCTGCATATTTTTCATATGTAAAAGCTGCGCTTCTGCCACCAGTATCCTGTCATCAATCTCAATAAGTTCTGCTTCATATTCGGCAATTTTTTCCTGGGTAGGGGTATAAAACAGCATGTAATATGCACTGCCAATAATGAGTAATACAAGAACTGCAAGAAGTACCTTTTCTCTTTTAGAAATTTTGTTCATCATTAGTTGGCACCTCCCTCTTCGGTATTATCAATCTCGATAATCATCGTAGTAGCAAGCAGTGCATATCCACTATTACCATTAACTGATAACGATGCACTCTGTACATCCACGCTTTTAATACAGTCATAAGCTTCCAGCTCCAGTACCAGAAGTGCCGTCTCCTCAAGATTAAGACCTGTATAGCTTATAAATATACTGTCCTCCATTATTCTTATACTGTCAACATTACTTTTCTTAAATACAGTAGCCTCAAGTATGTTAAGAAGCTCTATACGGTCCTTAAGCTTCTCATTCTCCTTAAGATAGCTCTGTGTATATCTGCTGTGCTCTGCCTTCACCTTGTTATAATCCTTAAGTGCCACAAGCAGTGAATCTGAATAAAGCTGCTGTTCTTCGACCCGTGCTTCTAAATCCTTCATTTCAGAATACATATCAAATACTCCGAATTTAACCACGGCAAGAAATACTACAACGATAAAAATCGTATAAAGTGCAACTGTTGCGGGTCCCGTAGTTTTATCCTCTTTATAATAGACCTGAATCCGTGAAGTTCACCCTTTAAGAGAACCAACCTGTAAAAAACAGATTG
>CAZBHM010000056.1:0-13014 GCA_964491975.1 uncultured Lachnospiraceae bacterium
GTATAAAGCTCATCATTTTTACAATTAAATATAAGTATGCTTCCGCTTTCAGGCAGCCAGTCAGGCAGCATTCCGTCAAAAATGTACATGTCATAGCCATCCTTTTCAAACTCGGCAAATGAATCTATGTCATCTGACTTTGTAACATTCACTCCATCAATAAGTGCCACTGCTTTTTCAAGATACAGATTCTGATTAGTCATAAGCAAAACATCAAGTGTGGCTGCTGCTGCATCAGCAGCACTTACCACATCATAGCATACATCATCAGCAGCCAGCGCATCCTTAGCATCATTAAGCTCCGCCATCAAAATACTGCCATCAAAATCTATATTTTCAAAATAAGCTATACCACTTTCCCCTGACACCACCTCTATTTCGGAAACAGCTATTATCTCCCCGTCTCCATACAGATTAATGTCAGTCTTAAGTGTATCTTTTTTATTATTTACAACCTTTACAATTACCGTAATAAGACCATCCTTACCGGTTCCATGACCTACATACTCTATAAATGCATTATCGACATCAGAATACACACTGACCACATAACCGCCCGTACTCTTGCAGGATACGTAACTGTCCGTAAAATAAACAACCTCTGAATCCTCCCATTGTGCAATCATGGACTCTGCCATGCTCACACCTTTACTACAGTCTCCTACATAATTAGAGGCCTTAATATTTTTAAGCCTTTGCTTTATTAGTGCTTTGTCCGTAGAATCAGCAACAATAAGTGCTGAATCCTGGTCACTTGTAATCACCGACACCGGCACACCGGCTGCAAGATTATCCACATATGCGCATGCCTCAATAACCGCTGCCTCAAGTCTTGTATATCTCTCATTATACATAGTATTCATACTGCCACTTGTATCAATAACAAGCACAATATGTCCCTTCACCCTGGTCTGTGACTTAATATATGGTGACATAAGTGCTACAATAATCACTATTACCGTAAGAATCTGCACAATCATAAGAAGATTTTTTTTAAGTTTCTCCCATGGTGTATTGGCCTGCATGTTCTTATAGAGCTCCCGCCAAAGCTTAAGCGATGAAAATGGCTTATCTTCGGCTTTTTGCTTTAGCAGGTACATGATAATTATTACCGGTATTAATATTAAAAGAGCCAGCGGCCAAAAATATAAAAAATGCACAGCAATATACTCCTTTTCCCAATAATTAATCTTTAAACTGCTGCAAATATTATATCAGGGCTTTCATCTGAAATTACCCTAAAATATTTTGCATGATACCTGCGTGCCAGAGCATCTATATTATTTATGAAACGGTCATAGTTTGCCTTATATTCACGTTCTAATGTACTGCCCATGGTTATACGCATATTGCTGCCTGTCTCGCTGTCAATAAGGTTAAGCGTACCTTCTAAATGCGGCTCTGCTTCACTGCGTGCAAGCACCTGTATAAGTATTACCTCCTGCCGTTTAAAGGTCAGGAATTTAAGAATTTCTTCAAGCTCATCCGTAAAAAAATCTGAAATTATTATGGATATTCCCCTCTGCCCTAAACTGGCCCGCTTTATCTGGCCAAGAAGTGAAGCACTGCCCGTAAAATTTATGGCAGCAAGTCTTTCAAGTGTCATATGAAAAGCCTGTCTCCCGGTAACACCCTTATACTCCATAAGGTTATCACCAAGCACCTCAAGATATAAACGGTCTGCATTATCAAGCACACTATAAGCAAGAAGTCCTGCTATTCTTTCTGCAATCACGGTCTTACCCGGCTCGCCAAAATCCATTGAACGGCTTCCATCCATAAAAATATGAAATATTCCTTCTTTTTCTTCCATAAAAAGCTTTACAAACAGCTTATCAAAACGTCCGTAAGCATTCCAGTCAATTCTTCTTATGTCATCACCAAGAATATATTCACGAAAGTCTGAAAATTCCACCGAAGTACCTTTGGCATTAGATTTTCTTCCGCCATTCATTCCGGCCGCCAGATTCATTTTCATCTTCATGCGTAACGTATTTATTTTTTTATAAAATTCTGCATCAAATATCTGCTCTTTTTCCATGGCACACTTCCCCTGAAATAATTGATGTCACAGCATTCAAAACAACATAAAGCCTTTAAATTCTTAGCAGACTGTTATTTTTCTTCTGCTTCTACCGCTTTAATAATTGAAGCAATTACATCCTCTGTGCTTACACCGTCTGCAAGTGCTTCAAAGCTAAGCTGGATGCGATGTCTTAATGCCGGATATGCAACTGCCTTTATATCCTCAAATGCCACATTTGCCCTTCCTTCAATAAGCGCACGCGCCTTTGCTGTCTTAAAAATTGCCTGTGCAGCTCTTGGACTTGCGCCACAGGCTACATATTTCTTTACATACTCAGAAGCATTTGAAAGCTCACAATGAGTTGCCACAACAAGCTTAAGTGCAAAGTCCTGCACCGCATCTGCAATTGGCATGTCTCTTATTACGGATTGAAAACGTATAATATCTTCACCGCTAAGTACGCTATTAAGTTTAGTCTCCTTATTGGTTACAGTAATATTCATAATCTCCTTAAGCTCTGGAAGCGTTGGAAAATCCACCTTAATTTTAAACAGAAAGCGGTCAAGCTGCGCCTCCGGAAGAGGGTATGTACCCTCATTCTCAATAGGGTTCTGTGTTGCCAGAACCATGTAAGGCTTTGGCATCTCATATGTCTCCTTACCGACTGTTACTGTCTTTTCCTGCATTGCCTCAAGAAGCGCTGACTGTGTTTTAGGTGTTGCACGATTAATTTCATCCGCAAGCACAATATTGGCAAACACCGGACCACGCTCAAACTTAAATACATTCTGGCCATTTTCCTTTACAATAAGATTGGTACCCGTAACATCGGCAGGCATAAGGTCAGGTGTAAACTGTATTCTTGAAAACTGTATGTCAAACACTTTCGCAATAGTTTTAACAAGCTGTGTCTTACCAAGACCCGGAACTCCCTCTAAGAGTACATTGCCGTTAGAAAGCATTGCTAAAATGACCTGTCTTATAACATCTTTCTGACCTATGATGGCCTTGCCTATCTCGGCTTCACACTCCTTGATTTTATCAATAATTTCTCTTAAATCATTTTCACTCTGTATCATTTTTAAGTCTCACTTTCTATTCATTAAGTTCAGAAAAATAATCCTTTACTATATCCTTCATTGAATCAGGAATCTCACTTCCCGCAAGGCTCTCATAAGCCTTATTTGTATATTCAGCAATAACCTGCTCATAAGGAATTTCTATGCCTTCCCATGTCATTGCGGGTCCCTGGCCTGTAAGCTGCGACTCATCACCACTTGCAGCGCCTCCCTGCAAATTATTATCCGAAAAACTATTACCTATCGTTATTTTCTCGCCATTAAGCTTCGAGTCTTCCTCATGACCTTTGTTACTGCCGGTATTCCAGCCTGTTCCTCCCTGGCCATTACCGCCACTGCCCTGACCATTTCCGTTTCCTTGGCCGTTGCCGTTTCCCTGACCGTTGCCGTTTCCCTGACCATTGCCGCTTCCCTGACCGTTGCCACTTTGTCCCTGCTGGCTACCGCTTTGTCCCTGCTGGCTGCCGCTTTGTCCCTGCTGGCTGCCGCTTTGTCCCTGCTGGCTGCTGCTACTCTGCCCCTGATTACTAAGCTGCATATTTGCCGCAGTGGATATCTGCTGTGAAAGATTTGCCTGTGCCGTACTTATATTTTGGGGTGAAAGAGCTCCCGTATTTGCAAGTTCACTCTTCATAACCTCGGAAAGCTCCTTTAAGCTTTCTGAATCAAGAGTTTCTGCCATTTCCGAAAGTTCTTCCAAAAGCTTTTTCAATTCTTCATTATCAAGCTCTCCATTCATGGCATCATTCAGGCTTGCAAGCATATTCTGCATTGCATTAAGATTCTCCAGATTATTTTCATTAAGCTTTTGTGAAAGCTTGGTAAGAAACCTTTCTTCTGCTTTTTCCATACCCGCTTCTGACTTTGTGGCAGCAGCCATAAGCTCCTTAAGTGCCTTATCAAGCATCTCTTCCAATTCCTCTGTCTGTAACGGTGTAAGCTTCTCATCCTTCAAAAGCTCCTCATACTTATCTATAAGCTCTTCTTTCTTTTCCTCTGCAATCTCCTTAAGCTGATGAATACGCTCTGCCTCCACCTTTGCAGGTGTGTCAATTAGTGCCGTAACCGTTATAAGAAGCATAAGTACTCCTGCCGCAAGCAGCCATTTTGCCATAAACTTAAGTGGAAAATACTCCTTTAAATTAAAGCCCGATATTGCTTTTAAGGTATCATCCTTCTGAATCCTTGCAAAAATATCATCTCTTCCCATAAATTCGTATGCTGTGCTTACTCTTTCCTTAAGACCCTTACTGTCCGCAATAAGCGCCGCCTGCTTTCTATTCTTAAATTTGAGCACTGAATATACAATACCTGCAAAGATTAATACACATAAAGCCGATGCACCATATAAAAGCGCACTATAAAACGGTATAAAAAGTGATATAACATTTATAATAAGAAATGCCAAAAGACCTGCAACCAAAAATATCTGCAAATTTTTAATGAGAATATCCCTGTTGATATATAGCCTTGCTCTTTTTATAAAATTAAGAATTTTCTGATCCTTTTCTTTCATAGCGTTTTCTCCTTACTTTTACCTTCTTTTTACGAAGAGGATTGAGCACTTTTGCCGCAAATTTAAGATTAACGTAGGTTAATCCAAGCTGTACCAGACTGCCAAAAAAACTCCAGTATTTAAGAAGTATATTGCTTTTACCATAATCTGTAATCTGAGTTATAAGCCCCGCCATACACACTTCATCATTGTAACTTCCACCAAAAATTGTTCCTATAACATCAAAAACCGTTGTAAGCGGATTGATGTAAAGAAGAAATGAAAGCCAGTCAAGATTTACAAAATCTTTTACGGCGCTATAGTTGTAAGTGCCATGTTTTACATAATAAATGTATTCGTTAAGCTCATTTGCAAGTACAATCGGAAGTACCGTAATAAGTATGGTTCCAAGAAAAAGTAACAAAAGCATTAGATAAGTAAGCACCGTTGCATTAAGTGTCTTTTTTAATGCTGCCGATAAATATACCCCAAAGCTTGCCATATACATCGAACCTGCAATTATCACAAGCAGTACTGCAAGCATCTGAAAAAATGAAATACCACCATAAATAAATACCAGGGCGAATATCGGAAGTCCCGATACCATTACCATAAGTATCTGCATAATTGAAGATAAAAACTTTCCTTTTACAATCTCCCATGGTGACATTCTGGTAGTAAGAAGTACATCAAGTGTCTGCTTTTCGCGCTCTCCGGATATTGAACCTGCCGTAAAGGACGGTATTGAAAAGCAGATAAACACACACTCAGCCACAATAAGTCCAATAAACAGATAAATAAACATCTGATTATCAATGTCTGAATAATAATATCCATTGCCAAACATTATTGCAATCGCTATAAGTGCCACAAGAAACATAAATCCATTAATTACAAGCAGCGTTACAGGAAAATTGACCTTTTTAACCTTCTGCTGCATATCCTTATATAAAACCGCATTTAAGCCTGGTTTATTCATTATACTGCTGCCTCCTTTTCTTCCGTCTCTCCCATAATTTGTAAAAACATCTGTTCAAGAGTTCCCTCCTGCCTGTAGAAAGAAACTACCGGAATGTCTGCCATAACAAGCCTTTTAAGAAGTGCAGCTTCTTCTGCTTCACCGCCCTCTAAGCCTGCATGAAGCTTATTCGCATGCAGCTCAACCCCCTTAATCATTGGCATTTCCTTCATTATTCTTGCTGCTTCATCACCCCTACCGTCTGCTATTGTAATTATTACAGGCGTTGAAAATGATGCTCTTCGCTGAATTTCATCTACGGTTCCGGTAAGCTTAATCTCTCCTTTATTTATAATTCCAACGCTGGTACACATTTCTGCAAGCTCCGGCAAAATATGTGAGCTTATTACTATTGTTTTTCCCATTGAACAGAGATTCTTAAGAATTTCCTTAAGCTCAAATCTTGCTTTAGGATCAAGGCCTGAAGCCGGCTCATCAAGAAAGAGAAGCTGCGGATTATGAACAAGTGCCCTTGCAAGGCAGAGCCTCTGCTTCATTCCTCTTGAAAGTCCGTCAACTTCAAAATTTCTCTTGTCAGTAAGATTTACAAGCTCTAAAAGGTCAGAGCACAGACTTTCTGCCTCTGCACCACGTATACCATAGGTATATGCAAAAAACCTGAGATACTCAATAGCCGTAAGATTATCGTATACCCCGAAGAAATCCGGTACATAACCCACCTTACTTTTAAGTTCTTTGCTCTTCTTTGTTACTTCCTGTCCGTCAATTATAATCTCGCCGCTGTCCGCTGCAAGAAGTCCCACACATATCTTCATGGTAGTGGTCTTTCCCGCACCATTTGCACCCACAAATCCAAAAAGCTCTCCCTTATCTATATGAAGATTAACATTATTAAGTGCGCGAAAGGTTCCATAGGTTTTATTAAGATTATTTATTGTAAGCATTACCATTTTCCCCCTTTCCAACAGCGATTTGCTCTACATCCTCAACATCAATCCATTTGCATACCATCTCATATGCATTTTCAGTTATGTTTTCATTAGCAAGCAGTCTTGTGCTGCACTCTGCCGGAAATGCAAAGAAAAATGCATCTTTTCGTCCATTAGCATTATAGCTTGCATTTACAACTGCATTGTTTATATACTGATAAAATGCTCTCTTCATGCTGTCACTGTGTTCGGAAGCAGTGCTGCCAAATAAGAACTCATTCAGGCCATACGTTTTCTCACCAAATATGTAATTCATATTATAACGGTAAGAATGGTTTGATATTACATCTGCTTCCTTAGCCACATCAACACTTTCTCCTGCTCTTATATCACCAAGAAGATAAAAATATCCGTTATAAAATATTATGGCATCCTCAAGTGTCACTCCATAATTATTAACAACCGTACCCATAAGTGCATAATCGATATAATCCACAGTCGGATTATAGCCGCCCGTTACCTTATCAATTGTCACTGTCGCACTACTTCCTGCCGGTGCGACTAACGTACCTGTAGGAGCTTCAACAATATATCCCCTTTCAGAATTGATTGTTTTTTCCAGCTCAGCTGCTTTCACATCAGGATGGATTCTCAATTTGATATCAACATCATTCAGGGCCGGCTCACCTGTTGAAGTAATTTTAAATCCGACATCACCGAGTGCCTCCGTATTATTAACTTCATACTCATATGCATCAATTGTTATATTCTCTGCAATATAATATGAATCGTAATCCCTGCCATTTAAATTATATCCATATCCCTCGTCATAATAAAGGCTTACCATGTAATCCTTTGAAAAAGCTACTTCATATGTTTTCTTTTTAGGCATAAACAGCTTTCCTACAGCCGTCATACTGATTTTACCGGCTGAAAGTTCATTAATAACTGCCGTATTCAATTCCGGTGATATTTTTCTGGTCGTAAAACCTGCAATATATACCATGAATGCAAACACAAGTGCCAGTCCGGCCTGTACCGGCCAGAAAAGCATATTTTTTTTCTTTCTCCTGAACACAAGATATATCACAAAACCGGCTATCAGATAAAGACCAATTATAATTATATACATAAGCATCGGCGGAAGCTCTGCATTATTAACCTTTTCAAAAAGATTTCTTACATAATAGTATTCATCATTGTAATTATAACCATAATAATATCCGTCATAATTATTAACCTTTTCCCACAGCTTTTCGCCTATAAGTGTTTCTATGACATCTGTAAAAAAGTACTTGTTACCGGCATATGCCGCAAACGGATTCTGGGTAAAGTCAAATCCTGCCACTGCAACCATGCCGTCTCCCACAGATACAGAGCTTACAAGAGTATACTTATCATTGCTGTTCTCTATTTCACCATAGAAATTGTAGCCCTGTCCCTTAAGTCTCAGATTTAATATGTCTGCCTTTACATAATCCATGCTGCCCGCCAGAGCCACATTTTCCTCAATCTGTACCTTCTTAGCTCTAAGTTCTACAAGTCTTGCAAATAAATCATACACAAAGTAGTAGAAATCATTCTTTGTGTAATCCTCCCACTCCTTTGCGCTTGATGTGGCACCATAATACTCATTGTAGAAAACTGTTTTGAATACGGTCTCAATATAATCTTCATTTTCCTCATAAAAAGTATAAAATACATTTTCATAATACTCATTCTTCCACAGCTCGTCATACTTATCAAGAAGTTCATAAATACTTGCCTGCTCCGTCGGGCTGACTGAATTAAAGTAATCATCCCTGTAATCATATTCATAATTATTATTAATGGATATTCTGTCCATAAGTCCTTCAAGGCCGAATTTGGTACTGTAAGTATTGTATTCTCCTATAGTTGCCTCAAATACTCTTCCATTAAGTCCTGAAAATGTCTTCTTTACAGTGCTTCCACTTCCAAGCAATAAGAAGCCTCCATCATTAACCCACCTGTTAATTGCCTCTAGCTGTCCCTCGGTAAGCTTGTCCGTACTGTAATTAGAAATAACAATTACGTCAAGCATGTCGAGTGCATTATAATCCTCCGGAAGCTTATCCTGACTAAGCTCATATATCTTAGTTTTTATTTTTGAATATGTCATAAACTCTCTGTCAGCCATATAGCTGAGTGCTGAAAAGTCATCACTGAGTATACCTATATTAACCGTACTTAAACTTTTAAGTACAGACATTTTGACATAATCCTTCCACACAACCTTATCATTCTTATTAACAATTCGCACGGTAAACTTCTGTGCATTCACTTTAAAGGGCGCAGTTAAAACAATTGTCCTGGTATCACCCGAAGCTATCGAAAGCTCCTTACCATACATGGTATTATAGTAACTGCCCGGAACAATTATCTGAACTGCACCCTCAAAATTCTTTCCATTATTAGTAACCGTAACATAGACCGGCACATAACAGCCAACCTGAATATTATTGTCAAATCCATACTTTACTTCTACCGTAAAATCTTCATTACCGGCATAAACAGACGCACTGTTTACACTGATAAGCATTGCCATCATTATAAGTAATAAAATTACCTTAAAAGAGCATAACCACTTTTTCATAAAACCACTTCCTCCTAAATTTTAAATTTTTCCTGCTGCTATTGTTTCTTTTTCAAGAAGTGCCTCTGCCATAATCATATCCTCCGGTGTCGTTATCTTAATATTAGAATACTCACCTTTAAGCATGTATACCTTAGTATCAGTATAATGTTCCACTATCATGGCATCATCAGTAAGTGCCGTATTATTGTCGTCCTCCCAAAGTGCTTTATATGCATTTAATAGAAGTGCTTTTCTGAAGCATTGCGGTGTCTGTACTGTCCAAAGTGTGGACCTGTCAGGTGTTGCCACAACCTTGCCCATATCATCCGTCTGCTTGATGGTATCCTTTGCCGGCACTCCGACAACACATGCATTAGTTTCTTTAAGCCTTTCATATGCATTATATATGACATCTGTACTTATAAGCGGCCTTGCAGCATCATGTATCATCACATATTCAATATCCCCACTTACTGCACGAATACCATTCCACACTGACAGATACCTTTCCGCCCCGCCGGTCACTACTCGTTTTACCTTAGTCATGTTGAACCTTTCAATGATTTCTCTTCTGCAGTAATCCATATCTTCTTCACTAACGACAAGAATTATTTCATCGATTACTGCTGACCTTGAAAAGGTATCAAGCGCATGAAAAAGCACCGGCTTTCCACACAAATCCATAAACTGCTTTTTAACGTCCGATTTCATACGGCTGCCGCTGCCTGCGGCAACAATTACTGCTGCTGCCAGACTGTCTGCGGCTTTACTTACTAACTTCTCATTCATTATACTACACTCCCGCCTAAATGTGTTTTAAGATTTGCTTAAGATTTTATAACAGTTCAGCCACACAAGAAACTTTCGTAAAACTGCACTGCGTGCTAACCGGCAAGGTCATGGCTGAACTGTTACGCTATATTCGCTCCCCCAGTCTTAAGTTAGGCACTGCATTAAGGTCAAGTCCATGTCTTACACCCTTTACATATTCATAATATGCTGCTACACCTATCATAGCTGCATTATCTGTACAATATATGGGTGACGGCCTGTAAAGCTTTATGTTCTCATTGGCGCAGGCCTTTTCCATCTCACTTCTTAAATATGAATTAGATGCCACTCCACCCGCAAGTGCCAGGCTGTCCATACCATATTCCTTAGCTGCCTTAATGGCCCGTGCCACAAGCACATCCACTACTGCCGCTTGAAAAGATGCTGCCACATCAGCCACCATGCTCTCGGACTCGCTTATAATCTCACCCTTCATCGCTGACTGGTTAACGTAATTAAGCACTGCTGACTTGACACCACTGAAGCTGAAATCATACTCTGCACCATCAACATGTGCCCTTGGAAACTCTATTGCGTGAATATCACCATTCCTTGCAGCCTTGTCTATCTTAGGCCCTCCCGGATATCCAAGACCTATGGAACGTGCCACCTTGTCAAATGCCTCGCCTACTGCATCATCTCTTGTTCTTCCTATAATCTCATACTCACCATAATCTTTAACTATTACAAGATGCGTATGACCACCCGATACTACAAGTGCTGCAAACGGTGGTTTAAGCTCAGGATTCTCTATATAGTTAGCTGAAATATGCCCTTCTATATGATGTACGCCAACAAGCGGAAGTCCTCTTGCAAAGCTTATTGCCTTAGCCTCTGACACACCCACTAAAAGCGCACCGACAAGTCCCGGTCCGTATGTTACCGCAACTGCATCAATATCGTCAAGCGTAACCTTTGCTTCAGAAAGTGCCTCCTCTATAACCTGATTAATCTTCTCTATATGCTTTCTTGACGCAATCTCCGGTACAACTCCTCCATACAGAGTATGCAGTGCAATCTGTGATGAAATGACATTAGAAAGCACTTCCCTGCCATTGCGCACCACTGCAGCAGCAGTTTCATCACATGAGCTCTCAATAGCCAGTATTAATATATCCTCTGCCATAATCCTAATCTTCCTCCAACTCACTAAGATCAGGTAATCTCCAAACAAGTATTTTCCAATTACCTTCTGAATCTCTTCTCAAAAGAAATTCCTCATATGTACTATAATATTGATAAGTTTTGTTGTTCCTGCTGCCGCAACCGCTAAGGAACGTATCCTTATCCTCTTCTTCCTTAATATCTTTGATACTGTAAATAACATTTACCTTGGCATATTCCACGCCATCTACATAGTATTTTTCAATAAGCTCTGAATCCTGAATAGTATAATCACTTATAATCCTGTCAGCAGCCTTATATTCCGCAATTACCCTCTCAAGACTTGCAAGATACTCCTCCTTTGGATTAGCCATAAGAAGCTCTTCATCAAAAAGCGCAAACGACATATCCGTAAGCTTATCAAGCCTGTCATCACTAAGCTCATAGTCATAAAAGCACTTGGTAATACGACTGTAAAGCTTAACTACCGCCCTGGGTGTCGCCGGATATTCTTTTTCAAGATTAATAACAAGCAATTTATCAAGCTCTGTTACCTCCGCCTCTATTTCATTAGGCACGGTTGACTTTTGTGAAAAATGCCAGTAAAACCCTATTAAAGCTACGGCAATCAATAAAATCAGTATTACATTTTTTAACCTCTTCATTAGTATTACCTCCTGTCTTTAATTATCTCATGACTCTTCAAAATCTAAAACTATATCCTTACCATCCCGTCCTGCCTCGGCCGCCGGGAAAATACTCCTTACCTTATCCATAAATTCCTCAGGCCTGTTAAGGGACGGACTGTAATGCGTAAGCCAGAAACGCTTTGGCTTTGCTTCTTTTGCAAGCTTTGCTGCTTCATAAAAAGTCATGTGCCTATATTCCTTAGCCTTCGTCTCCTTATCGGGCTCACCATACATTCCCTCACATATAAACAAATCCGCGTCCTTAGCCATATCCGCAATTACAGGCACCGGTCTCGTATCAGTACAGTACGTAACCTTAATTCCCTTACGCGCACTGCCAAGTACCATATCAGGCGTATAAACCTTATCATCCACAGTAACTGTCTGTCCCTTCTGTAACGGATTCCATAACTTAACCGGTATTCCAAGCTGCTTTGCCGCTTCGACATCAAATTTACCGGTTCTGTCTATCTCTATATTATATCCATAGCAGATGATATTGTGATTAACCTTAAATGCTCTTATTCTGTAGCCGTTAAGTGAGACTGTCTCCTCCGGCTGTGTAAGCTCATGAAATTTAATCTCAAACGGAAGCTCCGGAGCTATCGTTCTAAGTGCATTAACCACTCTTTCAAGTCCCTTAGGTCCTATCATAAGAAGCGGCTCGGTCCTCTCTGCATTACCCATTGTAAGAAGCAGCCCCGGAAGTCCGCTTATATGGTCCGCATGATAATGCGTAAAGCAAATTACGTCTATCGGCTTAAAGCTCCATCCCTGCTCCTTTACTGCAATCTGGGTTCCTTCACCACAATCTATCAGAATACTGCTTCCGTTAAATCTCGCCATAAGAGACGTTAACCATCTGTACGGCAGTGGCATCATACCGCCACAGCCAAGCAAACATACATCAAGCATCAAATCAATTCCTTTTCTTCAATATTTTTAACAGGAATCATAAAGTCCGCAACTATCGCATCATAGCAATTTTCGCATAATTCAAAGCTGTCTCTTTGTCCATCCTTATCTGAAAAATATCCCCACAGCTTATTCACACTGCAATAATCTCCATAAACGATACCGTTTTCTACTTTAAACTCCTTACCACATCTGTTGCAGACAACCTCTGAAACCTCTGTCTGCTTAACTGACTTATATTTTATCATGTTAATCGTCCCTTCCATGTATAATCTTAAGATACTGTAAACCATTTTACATACAACAGTATCATACCACATTTATAAAGGACTGTTCAATGGAAATATTTCCACATGATAAGTGCTGCCTCC
>CAZBHM010000057.1:0-12605 GCA_964491975.1 uncultured Lachnospiraceae bacterium
TTTGCAGCAGATTTACAGTCTGTCCCCTTTGGCCACTCGGGAATCCATCCAAATATCTGACAAGAATAAAGTATAACATATTTTTTTTAAATGTGCAAGAGTTTATTGCTAAAAAAAAGAAGATATGCTACACTTTTATAAAGAATGGATGTGACAATATGACAATTTTATTACTGGCAGTTAATTCAAAATATATCCACTCCAATCCTGCAGTTTATAGTCTCAGGGCATATGCGGTTTCAAAAGGAGTGGCAGAAAAAGATATAGAAATAGCAGAATATACAATTAATCACAGAGTAGAAGAAATTGTAAGCGGTGTTTTTAGAAGAAAGCCGGATATACTTATGGTATCTGCATATATCTGGAACATTGAGTATGTAAAGGCTGTGATAAAGGATTTTCACAAAATATGTCCTCTGGTGCCGATATGGCTTGGAGGTCCGGAAGCCACATATTCCGCTTTTGGTCTTCTTAACGAGCTTTCATTTGTCAAAGGTATTATAATGGGTGAAGGAGAGGCCGTATTTACTGAGCTTGTTAACGGATATATAAAAGAAGAAGCCTTATGTGAAATTACGGATGAAAGACTGATGACGGTTCACGGTATAATGGCGCGGAAAAGTGACGGAGGCATTATAACGACAAGGCCGCAGGCACCGCTTGACATGGATGATGTACCTTTTGCATACAGGGACCTTACTCCGTTTAAAAACAGAATTATTTATTATGAAAGCAGCAGAGGATGTCCGTTTGGCTGCTCATACTGCCTCTCATCAGTCGAGAAAGGTCTGAGATTTAGCTCACTTTATAAGGTTTTTGAAGAGCTTAAGTTTTTTATTGACAATCGCGTGCCGCAGGTCAAATTTGTGGATAGAACCTTTAATGCAAGACATGACAGAGTGCTTGCAATCCTCAATTTTATTAGAGAAAATGATAACGGAGTGACAAATTTTCATTTTGAAGTGTCGGCGGATTTGTTAAGAGAAGATGAAATCAGGCTTATGTCTTTATTAAGACCGGGACTTATACAGCTTGAAATAGGTGTGCAGTCAACTAATCCCGATACACTAAGGGCAATTAACAGAACCGCAGATAAGGATAAGCTTTGGAAAAATGTAAAGGCAGTATATGAAAACCGCAACATTCACCAGCATCTTGACCTGATAGCGGGACTTCCGTATGAGAATCTTGAAAGCTTTAAGCAGAGTTTTAAAGAGGTGTATTCGCTTAAGCCTGACCAGCTACAGCTTGGATTTTTAAAGGTGCTTTCCGGTACGCAGATGGCAGATAAGGCTGATGAGTACGGCATTGTTTACAGTGACAGGACTCCTTATGAGGTACTTTATACCAAATGGCTTTCATATGAGGACATTCTTACACTAAAGGCTGTTGAGGAAATGGTTGAGATATATTATAACAGTGGGCAGTTTAGATGCTCAGTGGCATATCTTTTGCAGTTTTTTGATAATCCCTTTGACCTTTATGAAGGACTTTCAGAATATTACAGGGCATCAGGAATTTTTGATAAGGCACATTCAAGAATGGACCGTTATAATATACTGCTTGATTTTTATAAGGCTGTGATAAAAGATACACAGAGCGGCATTTTTGAAGAGCTTTTACTGTTTGATTTATATCTTCGCGAAAATATTAAGAAAAGACCGGATTTTGCCCCTTATGAAGAAGTTGGCAATAAGGAACTTATAAGGCAGTTTTATACGCGGGAAGAACAAAAACATGAATATCTTTCAGAAGAACTTTATAAGGGCTTTACAGGCAGACAGCTTGCCAATATGACACATCTTGAGAGTTATAAGTATAATCCATATACTTATGAAAGAGAAGATATATATATTCTCTTTGATTACCAGGTAAGAAGTCCGCTTGACCATGAAGCGCGGACAGTTATTCTAAAGGAGAGTGAGTTTAGGAGTGGCAACAGGTAAACGGGTTACAGAGGTACTTAAGTTACTTGATGAACATTATACAACAGAATATAAATGTTATCTTAATTACGAGACACCATGGCAGCTTTTATTTGCCACGATTCTCAGCGCACAGTGTACAGATGCGCGTGTTAACATTGTTACGGAGAAGCTCTTTAAAAAATACGATACGTTGGAGAAGTTTGCGAATGCCGTACAGTCAGAGCTTGAAAAGGATATACATTCAACAGGTTTTTATAAAAATAAGGCAGCGAATATTATTTCCACGGCAAAAGTACTCGTTGCCCAATATGATGGAGAGGTGCCTGGTGACCTTGAGGCACTCACCGCGCTTCCAGGTGTGGGAAGAAAGACTGCCAACGTAATCCGTGGCAATATTTTTCATGAGCCAAGTATTGTTGTGGACACGCATGTAAAGCGTATTGCAGGAAAGCTTGGGCTTACTAAAGAGGAAGACCCGGTAAAAATAGAGTTTGACCTTATGAAAAAGCTTCCAAAGGATCACTGGATATTATTTAACATACAGATTATAACACATGGCAGAAGTATATGTACGGCAAGAAATCCGCAGTGTTCGGAATGCTTCTTAAATGAGCTTTGTCCTGCGGCAAAGAAATAAGCTTAAGGAGATATGATGTTTAAAACAGATAATTATGTGGCAGTGGATATCGAGACAACCGGTCTTAAGCCAAAGACAGACCGGATAATAGAAATAGGAGCAGTGCTCGTTAAGGGTGGCAGAATTGTTGAAAAAAAGAACTGGCTGGTTAATCCTAAATGCGCCGTAAATGAATTTGTGACCAATCTTACCGGAATAGATAATGCCATGCTTTTGGGAGCACCGGTGATAGAAGAGGTCATTCCCGAGTTTGTCGGGTTTTGCAGTGAGGAGGTACTTCTTGGTCATCACATTATCACGGATTTCAGCTTTCTTAAGCGGAATGCAGTTAATAGCGGGCTTGTTTTCGAAAAAAAGGCAATTGATACGCTGAAGCTTGCAAGAGTTATTTTAAGTGACATGGAGAAGAAAAGTCTAGAGTATCTTAATGTTAAGCTAAAGCTTACAAAGGGGAGCAGTCACCGCGCACTTGATGATGCGCTTGCGACAGTCAGTCTTTACGATTATATGGCAGAGCTTGCTTTAAAAAATGCAGAATGGCAACCGCTCTTTGTACCGCAGCCGCTTAATTATGCAGTAAAGAAGGAAGGTCCGGCAACTTTGGTTCAGAAAAAGCATTTGCGGAAGCTGCTTGAGTATCATAACTTAAATGCGGATGTGGATATTGACACGCTTACAAGAAACGAAGCTTCACGATATGTTGATAAGATTATAAGTGAATACGGACATATGGTCTGATAGAATTGTAAAAGTTCAGCCATGGCCTCAGACAGTCTGATTAATACAGGTTAAACCTTTCCCGTATACGGTTATTTATGGATTTATCACCTTTTTGTCTTGAAACTTTCATCCATTGCTTCCAAAAATTCTTTGCGTTTGCTTTTTCTTTTTCTGTTAGAATATTCAATGTCATTAAATGTTTGTTATTTCGTGGAATCAGTTAAAGTTTACCTAACTCTTCCACGATTTTATCCCTGTTAAGAGAATTAAGTTCTTTTGCAATATTTATCAAATCAGTAATTTTTTCCTGATGGTCTGTATCTACATAAAGCCTGCCCAAAAGCACATAATGATTATAGATATCAGTTTTGCATGAGTTTACACCAAATTCAAGCACGGCGATTGCATCATCCATAAGTCCAAGCTCGTAGAATCTTTCGGCCCATGCATAAAGAGTGCGCGCAAGGTCAGTAAAGTTTTCATCGTATTCACTCAGGGTCTCGAGGTTTGCCGCACCATAGGCAAGTTTTAAATCAGTATTTGAGATTCCGGTAAGGTTTACGATGGGCTTTTTGGCAAGTTCTTTCACATGCTCCTGAATTTCATCAAGTTTTTTATCAAAATTATAAAAAAAAGGTAGGGAATTTTCAGGTATTGTGATATAATGTAAATCGTCTAAGGATTTTTTGCGGGTAGAGTTGGCGATGGCCTCTCTTTCCCAGAAAGCGTTATCATTGGGAGTTGCTTTTTTCAGTTTGTAATGAAGCCATATAATGAATATGGCTACAAGGATAAGTCCGCCTGGAATCATGGTAATCTCCTTTGGTTATTATTGTTTTGAAAGAGGTGAATTTTATGTTTGACAAAAAGACACGCAAAATTATATCTACAGTAGTTGTGGTTTTATTAGTGCTTGCAATGGTGCTTCCACTTTTAGCATATGCATTATAAGGGTAAATGTAACAGTTCAGCCCACGAAAGAACATTAGTAAAACCGCACTAAGTGCTAACCGGCAATTACATTGCCTGTTTTACTCATATCCTTGCGTTTAGCTCATGACCTATTATATCTAATATAACCAAAAAATTAAAAATAGTCAATCGTGGCTTTGAGGTGATTGTTGTGAAAATGGCAAAATTTTTTACAGTAACAGCAGTTAATGTCATGGCGATGTGTATGTGTGTCCGGCTGGCTGCCATATATGCCGTAAGAGTGAAGGCGGCAGAGCCGGGGATTCATACCATACCACCCGGCATAACTACAGGCGGCCTGGAGATAGGAGGATTGACGAAGGAAGAAGCAGGTGCGAAGATAGCTACACTGTTTGAAGAACAGAATAAGAAAACCATTACATTTATTGTTGATGATGCGAGCGGAAGAGAAGAAAAGAATGTAAGCTTTGCTGAATTTGGCATTGTCTGGGCCAATCCTGAGATTTTGGAAGAAATCTGTGAACTGGCAAAAAAAGGCAATCTGATAAAAAGATATAAAGAGCTTAAGGACATAGAAAACAATACACTTAGCTATGATATCAGAATAAGTGTTGACAGAAGGAGCATGGCGGATATACTTAGGAAAGAGCTTTCAGGGCTTGAGATACCTATGGTTAATGCGACTATTTGTCTGCCGGAAAGAGATGGAGACTTTATAATAACTAAAGAGCAGCCGGGAAGAAGCATACTTTATGAGGATATGGCACTGAGTCTCTCGGATTTTCTTGAAAATGAGTGGGTATTTGGAAGTATTTCCGGGGTGAGCTTTGAGGTTATGACAGAGACAGTTTGGCCGGAGGTAAGTGAGGAAATGTGTCGGCTGGTTGCAAGAAGGCCGGTGGCATCATTTTCAACGTATTATGGCTTTTCCACTAATGAGCGCGCTAAAAATGTGGAAAATGCAGCTTCTAAGATTTGTGGAATGGTGATTTATCCCGGGGAGGAGTTTTCGCTTCTTAAAAGCCTTACACCTTTTAATGAGGAGAACGGTTATTACAAGGCAGGTTCATATTTTAATGGTCGGCTTACTGAAAGCTTTGGCGGAGGAGTGTGTCAGGTCTCAAGTACTTTATATAATGCAGTGCTGTTAGCGGAGCTTTCTGTTACTGAACGCAATAATCACGGACTTACGGTGGATTACGTTCAGCTGTCAGCAGATGCAGCGATAGCTGAGAGTAGTAACATGGATTTAAAGTTTAAGAATGATTCACCCTGTCCGGTCATTATTTATACCCATGTATATGAAAAGACACTTACGGTTGAGCTTTATGGTTATGATATAAGACCGGCTGGCCGGAGAATAGAATATGTGCATGAAATTTTATCGAAGGAAGAGCCGGGGGATACTGTATATGAGGAGGACCCTGAGCTTCCGATAGGAACTGAGAGGGTGGAGCAGTATGCGCACACAGGCTATAAGGCAGTGCTTTATAAGAATGTGTATGTTGACGAAAAGCTTACAGAGCATGTTAAAGTCAATGAAAGTGTGTATAAGGCGGCACCAAAGTATGTAAAGGTAGGAACTAAGGAATAGGAGGCAGCAGAGGATGAGAGAAGGAAAGCTTGCGAGACCCATATATGAGCGTTCGGTTATGAGACCATTAAAAAGTGTATTTAAATCAGCCGGTGATGTTATGTCGCTGCCTTATGCTGGGCTTTGTGTTACGGCAGTGAGTTCATATACGATTAATTCCCAAAATTCTGTCTGGTTTTGTATTAATGCAGCATTGGGAAAGCTTGCGGTTATGGGGGCAGCAGCGGCAGCCGCAGCAACAACAGTTTCAATTGCAGTGTTTTTGCCGCCGGAATTTGCAGAAGATGATTTGAAAGAGATGATGTGTGCGGTCAGCAGGACCTGTACACATTTACATATAGATATTACAGATGTAGATATAGAAGTAACTGTATCCGTTGTAAGCCCGGTTATTACGGTCACGGCTTATGGCAGTGTGCATCCTGACAGGCTTATAAGAAAGGGCGGCGCTATGCCGGGACAGGATATAGTTGTTACGAAATCCATAGGGCTTGAGGGCGTGGCGCTGCTTGCAGAAAAGTACGAAGCAGAGCTGCTTAAAAGATATACGGAATCATTTATTTATAAGGCGCAGTCATTTACGGACTATGCTTCGATTTTAAGGGAGGCGGCAGCCGCCATTTCGCATGGCACTACGGCCATGCAGACAATGGGACAGGGAGGAGTACTTGCCGCACTCAGAAATTTTGCTGATGAATCAAAGGTTGGGATTACAGTAGAGCTAAAAGACATTCCCATAAAGCAGGAAACAGTGGAAATATGCGAGTTTTTCGGATGTAACCCATATCAGCTTATGTCAACAGGAAGTCTTATCGTGGCAGTAAATGATGGCTTTGGGCTTGTAAGAAAGCTTGCAAAAGAAGGTATCTGTGCCGCTGTCATAGGTAAGGTTACTGACAGCAATGACAAGATAATTTTGAGAGATGATGAGACAAGATATTTAGACCTTCCGGGAATGGATGAAATTTTTAATATCAGAAAGGAATAGTATTATGAGAAAACAATTATTATCAATGCTTGAGAAAAACAGCAGACTTGACATAGAAGAAGCAGCCATACTTCTTGGAACGACTTCAGAAGAAGTGGCTAATGAAATGGCTGAAATGGAAAAAGAGAAGATTATCTGCGGATATCATACGCTTATCAATTGGGAAAAGACTAAGGAAGAAAAGGTGACTGCGCTTATTGAAGTTAAGGTTACACCACAGCGTGGTCTTGGCTTTGACAAAATTGCAGAAAGAATCTACAATTTCCCGGAGGTACATGCAATTTATCTTATGTCGGGCGGCTTTGATTTTACAGTTATAATTGAAAAGAAAACAATGAGAGAGGTTGCAGCCTTTGTATCAGATAAGCTTGCACCGCTTGAAGCAATCCAGAGCACGGCAACACATTTTGTTCTTAAAAAATATAAGGATCACGGTACAATTATGGATGATGTGCGTGATGAAAGGATTTTGGTGACACCGTGATGGATAGCAGCAGATTTTTATCAGAGAAAGTTAAAGATATTAAACCTTCAGGAATCAGAAAGTTTTTTGATATAGTAAGTGAAATGAAAGATGCGATATCTCTCGGTGTGGGTGAACCGGATTTTGAAACACCGTGGCATATAAGGGAAGAGGGTATATATTCACTTGAAAAGGGCAAGACCTTCTATACCTCTAATTCAGGCCTTATGGAGCTTAGGGAGGAGATTGCAAAGTATCTTGCAAGAAAAATTAATGTTTCTTATAATCCAAAGTCAGAAATTCTTATTACGGTGGGAGGAAGTGAGGGCATTGATGCACTTCTTCGGGCAGTTCTTAATCCCGGGGATGAAGTGCTTATTCCTGAACCCTGCTATGTATCATATGTACCGTGTGCAAAGCTTGCAGACGGAGTGCCGGTAAGTATAGAGCTTAAGGAAGAGGACAATTTTAAGCTTACAAGAGAGCTTCTTCTTGAAAAAATAACACCTAAGAGCAAGGTACTCATCCTGCCCTTCCCGAATAATCCTACGGGAAGTATTATGACAAGAGAAGACCTTATGGCAATATCAGACATAATTATAGATAATGATTTACTTGTATTATCAGATGAGATATATTCAGAACTTACATATCAGGGGGAGCATGTATCTATTGCATCACTTCCGGGTATGCGCGAGCGTACAATTGTTATTAATGGATTTTCAAAGGCTTATGCCATGACCGGATGGAGACTTGGTTATGCGGCAGGGCCAAAGGAGATACTTTCACAGATGACAAAGATTCACCAGTTTGCAATCATGTGCGCGCCTACGACAAGCCAGTATGCGGCGATTTCGGCACTTCGCAACGGTGACCCTGATGTGGAGATGATGCGGGAATCATATAATCAGAGAAGACGTTACCTTATGCATGCCTTTAAACAAATGGGGCTTGACTGTTTTGAACCGTTTGGGGCATTTTACATGTTTCCGAGCATTAAGAAATTTGGCATGACATCAGAGGAGTTTGCAAAGCGTTTTCTGGAAGAAGAAAAGGTCGCAGTGGTTCCGGGCAGTGCTTTTGGTGACTGCGGCGAGGGCTTCCTTCGAATTTCATATGCATATTCACTTGAGCAGTTAAAGGTTGCGCTTTCAAGGCTTGAGCGTTTTATTAAGAAGCTTGAAAAAGAGCAGGGAGTGTAAAGTATGGCAATGAATATAGTTTTGTTAGAGCCCGAGATACCGGCAAATACCGGTAATATTGGAAGAACATGCGTGGCTACGGGTACAGTGCTTCACCTTATAAAACCACTTGGCTTTTCTCTTGATGAGAAAGCGTTAAAGAGGGCAGGGCTTGATTATTGGGAAAAGCTGGATGTGCGTGTATATGAGAATTACGAAGATTTTCTCTTGAAGAATAATGGTGTAGTGCCATATATGGCAACCACTAAGGCTGTGCATACTCATACAGAGGTGAGTTACACTCCCGACAGCTTTATAATGTTTGGCAAGGAAAGTGCCGGTATTCCTGAGGAGATTCTTGTAAAGCATCCTGACAAATGTATAAGAATACCGATGAATGAGGAGATACGTTCACTTAATCTTTCTAATTCGGTGGCAATCGTGCTTTATGAGGCACTAAGGCAGAATGAGTTTAAGAATATGCAAAGGGAAGGGCAGCTTCACAGGCTGTCGTGGTAGGCGAATAATTAAAGAAAATTATTTATGAAGATTAAATTTGCAATATGTGATGACGAGCAAAATCAGATTGCTTTTCGAGTATTATGAGCGATGGGAATGCACAGGCAAAATAGTATGTATAATTGCTTTTGTTATTGCAATGTCAAAAAAAGTCTGCTATACTGTATAAGGTTTGGGAATAAAATCTACATACAGGAGGAGAGAGATTGTGGAAGGTTATTTTACAATAAAAGAAGCTGCCGAAAAATACATACAGGGATGTCAGGCTAAGGATAAGACATCTTCGAAGAGATTATTTGGCAAGGCAGTTATGGCAGGTGCGATGATAGCTTTGGGCGCTGCGATAAGCAGTGTGGCAGCACATACGGTTGCCGATGTGGGACTTGCAAGACTTGCGGCAGCAGTCGTATTTCCGGTAGGGCTTATGATGGTGATTCTTATGGGAGCCGAATTATTTACCGGTGACTGTCTGGTTGCAATGAGTGTTTTTGACGGTAAGCAGAAGATTAGAAGTGCAGTAAGACTTCTTGTGCTTGTATACCTTGGTAATTTTGTGGGAGCCACGCTTATAGCAGTGCTTATTTCGTTAAGCGGCCAGCTTAACTATTCGGCAGGAATGCTTGGTGCGTATACGATAAAGGTAGCGGTTGGTAAGGTAAATCTTACATTTACTGAAGGTATTGTATCAGGAATATTGTGTAATATTTTAGTATGTGCGGCAGTTCTTATGGCAGTGTGTGCCAAGGACATTACCGGCAAGCTTTTGGTAAGCTTTTTTGTAATCATGCTTTTTGTAACCGGTGGTTTTGAACACTGTGTTGCCAATATGTATTACATAATGGCAGGAATTATTGCTTCGTTTAAGCCGGAGTATGCCGAGCTTGCGATGAGTGCATATGGATTTAGCCAGGAGAAGCTTGAAAGTCTTAACCTCGTGGGATATTTTGTGAGAAATCTTTTACCGGTAACGATTGGCAATATTCTTGGCGGTGCATTGTTTGTGGCAGCACCGGTGTACTACTTTAATAAGGACGGCAGAAAAAATTGTAACAGTTCAGCTACGCAAGAACATTCGTAACTGTAACAAAAAATTAATGACTAAGGTGCTATGGCGCAGGCTACAGCACCTTTTATTTTCCCTTGGTAAGTGTGAATATAAATTCTGTACCTGCGCCTTCTGTGGAAATAACATTTATATTCTCATTGTGTGCCTGGATTATTTCCTTAGTTATGGATAATCCAAGACCCGTTCCTTTTTTATCCTTACCTCTTGAGAGGTCTGTCTTGTAAAATCTGTCCCATATTTTAGAAATGGATTCTTTTGGAATACCGATACCGGTATCCTTTATTGATATCATAACTTTACCGCTTTGTTCAGTAACGCTTATGTGTATAAATGAGTTATTTGAACTGAATTTTACTGCATTATCAATAAGGTTATATAATACCTGATTAATTTTATCGGCATCAGCCTTTACTAGCTGTACATGATTGGAAAACGTAAGCTCAAAGCTTATTTTACGTTTGCTGCATGTGCCTTCAAAGGTATTAAGCACATCTTTTATGGCTGCGTTGATGTCAAAGGTGCTTATCTCAAGGTAAGTTCCGTTGTTATCATATGAATTAATTGTTAACAGGCTGTTGGTGAGCTTTGAAAGCCGTTCAGTTTCATGAATAACTATATTAAGATATTTCTCCTGAATTTCGGGAGGAATGGTACCGTCAAGCATGGCTTCAAGATAGCCTTTAATTGAGGTTAATGGTGAGCGGAAGTCATGTGATATATTGGCAATAAATTTTTTCTGGTAATCCTTGGCTTTGTCAAGCTCGTGTGCCATGTATTTAAGGGTGGCAGCAAGAGTTCCGATTTCATCGTGTCCGGGCACTGAAAAATTGTACTTAAAGTTACCAGAGGCATAGGCATTTGCTGCCTTTGTAATCTTTTTTATTGGCATGAACACAAACAACGTAAATATTACAAGAAATGTAAGCGACAATATCCAGATTACGGCAAGCGTTGTATATGAAATGTTTAGCAGGCTGTCTCTTGTTAACTTTATTGAGCTGATTGAAGAGTGGATTATTATATAGCCGTTAATTCCGTATGTTCCGGCAATGGGGGCACATACGCTAATTACATCTTCACTAAATATGTCATAATAGGTTCCTATCTGATAGCGGCCGGTACCGGCCGCAGAAGGATCAAAGTCTAAAATTGCCGTGTTTATAAGCTGTCTGTCACCTGTCTCACATTTGATAACTCCATCTTTATTGGTGAGCCATATTTCTACATCAAGAAATGTGTCGATAGCTTTCAACTGGCCTTCTATCTCACGTAATGAAAGTTTTCCGGAGTAGTAATCTTTACCATACTGGTTAACTATCATATTAGCCTCTTTATATAAGTCATTAGCTTTTTGCGCAGCAAGATGATCAAGCGTAAGGTCAGAAGTAAAAATAGCTATTGTAAGCATACTTAAAATACCGAATATAACATAGGCAATGGTGAACTTGATATATATTGTTTTTTTCATGAAAATCACCTTTTTTGATATTCAAAACGGTAGCCGATGCCCCAGACGGTTGCAATTCTCCACTCAGTATGGTCGTGAATTTTTTCGCGAAGTCTCTTTATGTGAACGTCAACAGTACGGGTATCGCCTATATACTCATAGCCCCATATGTGGTCAAGAAGCTGTTCACGCGTAAATACGCGGTTTGGAGATGAGGCTAGGAAATATAGAAGTTCAAGTTCCTTTGGCGGCATGTCGATACTTTTTCCGAAGTAATGAACGGAATAATTTGTAAGGTTGATTGTAAGGTCTGTGTATTCAACTATATTTGCCTTACTTGTAGTCATTGTCTGGGCCGGCTTTGCGGCAACCGGCTGGTAGCGGCGGAGCACTGCCTTTACACGTGCAACAAGCTCTTTGGAATCAAAAGGCTTGATTATATAGTCATCAGCTCCAAGCTCAAGTCCCAGTACCTTATCAAATATTTCACCTTTTGCAGAGAGCATTATAATAGGTACATCGGAATCTTTTCTTATTTCCCTGCATACCTGGTAGCCGTCTATACCCGGTAGCATGAGGTCAAGCAAAATAAGATTTGGTGCAAATTCCCTGAATGCAGTGAGGGCATCTTCGCCGTCATGTACCATCATGGTTTCAAAGCATTCTTTTATCAGGTATAAAGAGATAAGCTCTGCAATATTTGTATCATCATCTACAATTAATATTTTTTGTTTTGCTGCCATTTTGTCCTCCTACTGTTTAAATTCCACTATTGTAACACCGGCATCACCTTCGCCGAAGGCACCAAGTCTGTAGGAAGCAACATATTTAAGCCTTTTAAGGTGAGTATGGACTGCCTGACGAAGTGCTCCGGTACCTTTGCCGTGAACAACTCGGACCTGTGATAAATGCGACAGATATGCATCATCAAGGTATTTATCAAGCAGAGATATGGCTTCATCTGTTGTGTGTCCAATAAGATTAATTTCAGGCGAAATGGTCGCACTTTTTGAAAATTTGCCTGCACCGGTTGTCCTTTTGGGAGAGCTGCCGCTGCCTGCTTTGCCAGATGGCTCTGCAATAAGACTTATATCACGTATATTTACCTGTGAACGCATGATACCCATAG
>CAZBHM010000058.1:0-11980 GCA_964491975.1 uncultured Lachnospiraceae bacterium
GCACAAAAAGTTACTCATCTATTCAAAAAATCCACACAAATCTGTAGTTTTTACAACCTGTCTGTTTGAATAGATTTTCATGTCAAATAATATAATTATATAAACAAATAAAGGAAGTTATTATATGAAGGAACACATTGATAAGCACAAGCTTAAAGAAGACCTGGTCTCTATTTTCAAAAAGAGGGGTGTTGTTTTCGGAGCAGTTCTTGCCCTGATTATCGGGTGTATGATATAGCCCCCAACAGCATAAGTGCCAACACCAGAGTAGGTGACAGGGAACTGCCCATTTACTGCGTGGACACAGTTGAAAAAAAGGTGGCACTTACCTTTGACGGAGCCTGGGGCAATGAAGACACTTCTACCATCCTCTCAATTCTCGATGAATATAACGTAAAAGTCACATTTTTCTTCACCGGCGAATGGATGAAAAAATATCCTGATGACATCAAAGCAATTCATGCCGCAGGGCACGACATTGCGAATCACAGCGAGAATCACAAAAATATGAGCCAGCTGTCAACCTCGCAAATCGAATCTGAGCTGTCAAAACCACACGAAACAATCAAAGAACAGCTTGGGATTGAAATGAATCTGTTCAGGCCACCATATGGTGACTACGATAATGATGTCGTTACTACTGCCACTGCTAACGGATATTATACGATTCAATGGTCTGTTGATAGTCTCGACTGGAAAGATTATGGTGTTGAAAGTATCATAAAAACTGTTCTTAATCACAAAAATCTTGACAATGGTGCCATCATACTTATGCACAATGGTGCAAAATACACAAAAGATGCACTTCCGCAGATAATTGAAGGTCTAAGAAATCAAGGCTACGAGCTTGTTCCGGTTTCTGAGCTTATACATACCGGTGCTTTTCACATGGATCACACAGGCAAACAATATGCCGATTAAGCCGCTTTATAAAAGCAGTAATAAATATAGCTGTCGTTTTACAACACAGGGGGAGTGCCGCAAAACAGCTGATTTCATCAGTATGGAGCGATGCTCCCTTTTCTATTTCACACAAAAAATGAGCTATTCTTCCATAGATAATTACTTATTCAAAAAACAACAACCCCAGTTATTAATAACAATAAGTAAATACGTATTGACAGATAATCTTACCACGAAGCCTTCTGATCCTTATGCGTATATCCCTTAAATTTCTGCTTATACGCCGAAATAGCTGATGAATAATCTTCTTTCTGCCGGTTGCTAAGACAGCCTGTCTCAAGCATTTCACCAAAACGTTTCTCAAGCTCCACAAGAGTATTTTGTGCCTCGTCCTTATAATTATTCGATGCATTCATCTCTATACGAGCTATAATTCCATCAAGCTCACGGACATTTTTTGAATTTTTAAAAATCTTAAACATAATTTCCTCCTACTTAAGTACAGCAACAATTCAACCACGCAGGAATAATCATCCCATTTTTAGTGTCATGGCTTAACTGTTACTAAGTACAAGCTCTACAGGGCAGTGGTCCGACCCCAAAATATCTGTATGAATTTTTGCATCGATAAGCCTGTCTTTAAGTACTTCCGACACTATAAAATAGTCTATACGCCACCCGGAGTTTTTCTCACGCGCATGAAAACGATATGACCACCAGGAGTATATGTCTGATACATCCGGATAAAAGTAACGGTAAGTGTCTATAAACCCCGATGCAAGAAGTGTTGTCATCTTCTCTCTTTCTTCATCAGTAAAGCCCGCATTATGATGATTCGTTTTAGGATTTTTAAGGTCTATTTCATTATGTGCAACGTTGAGGTCACCGCACATTATAACCGGCTTAGTTTCTTCAAGCTTTTTAAGATATGCCCTAAAAGCATCTTCCCATGTCATTCTGTAAGAAAGTCTTGCAAGCTCATTCTGTGAATTAGGCGTATAACATGTAATCACATAAAACTCATCATACTCAAGTGTAATTACCCGCCCCTCCTTATCGTGCTCTTCAATACCAATACCATATGCTACCGATAATGGTTCATGTTTTGTGAAAATCGCTGTTCCGGAGTATCCCTTCTTTTCTGCATAGTTCCAATACTGATAATATTCGGGAAACTCAAGCTCTATCTGTCCCTCCTGAAGCTTTGTCTCCTGAAGGCAAAAAAAGTCCGCATCCGTTTCATTGAAATACTCTATAAATCCTTTCTGCACACATGCACGAAGTCCATTTACATTCCATGATATAAATTTCATACCTTTACCATCTCCTATTTGCATTATCTATATTCATTGTAACTGAAAACAACTAATAATACAAGAAAAAACTGAGTCTGTTACAATATCAGACCCAGTTTAATAACACATTAGTGTTTATTACTTTATTTCTTTATTTCTTTATTTCTTAATTCTTCTTAGAACCCTTTTTCTTTAATGCAAAACCTACTACTATAACCGCAGCAACAATTACCACTCCGACAATTACATAAAGCACAACTGATGACTTTTCTGCCGGTTCAGTGTCAACTGAAGCATCTGCCGGAGTTGTTGCAGGCGCTTCCGTTGCTTTTGTAGTAGATGCTTCTGTTGTAGGTGCCTCTGTTGTAGGCGCTTCCGTTGTAGGCGCTTCCGTTGTAGGTGCTTCTGTTGTAGGCTCATCTTTGAATCCTGCTCCGCCGGAAACAAATTCATAATGAACCGGAACCCATGAACCAAGCACAGTATTAACAGCACTTACTTCTTTAGTATCAATATAATTTGCAACTGCTGCTTCAATATTCTTGTTAATAGCACCTGTAGAAGAATATGCCTGACCATTGCTTGTAAGATTGTACTCATTAAAGATGGCTGTAGCTTTATCTCCGCTATTCATCTCACCCCAGCCCGCATCATCAATTGTACCATTAGTCTCAACATTAATAAATGAAGCATTAGAATTTGCTCCCCATGTTCTGCCAAGCTTACCGCTAACCTTCAAATCACCTTCGTTGCCATCTGTCGTGATTGTACAATTTCTAAATACATATGGACTTGTCTTGGGAGCTACAATATAGCCTACATTAGAATTATTACCAGCATCATTAGGAAATGTCTTCCACTGTAATTCACAGTTGTCAAATATAGCTGCAAACTCCCCACAGATGTAGTCGGTATTACCACCAATCACACAGTTCTTGAAATATGCATGGTATCCCAAATTAGAAGAACCATTTCTGCCAAGTGTATCCTGTGAAGAAAGAATCTTACAATTGTATACTTCAATATTGTCTGCATCAATGTAAAAAGCATTCGATCTTTCCTTATATGCCTTTTCAACTACGTTAGCTCCTTCTGCCAATCGGTCAACATTCATGGTTGAACCTGCAATATCTGTCTTCTCAGCTTCTGTAAGCTCATAGTTGTATGTGTTCTTAAAGGTTGTATTCTCTGCAATAAAGTTATCACCTCTTACGATGAATACGCCACCCCAAAGGCTTCCATTGCCTTCTGCTGATGAATATCTGTCCATGGCAAGTCTCTTATTATAAAGACCTGTAGCAGGGTCTACTGAATAATAAAGTGTGCCAACACCGTAGTACCACGAAATCGTATGGCCGTTACCCTTAAGTGTAACGTATGGTGCATTCATAACAACCTGCTCAAATATATCTGCCGTAAGGTTAATCGTTACCCTTCCCGCTTCGCCTTCAGGTCTGTCTGTCATACCAAGAATAGCATCAGAAGCTTCGTTAAGAGTTGCATAATCACCAGGTACATCAAGCACGTTTTTAAACTCTACCAATGGAACTACGGAAATACCTGTCAGGTAAGATGTCGCATTAAATGCAATTGTAACATCTCCTTCTACAACCTGCTCAAATGTATCAATCTTTGATGTTGTTCCCGAATTAACAACCTTCTGCTCGCCATTAATAGTGAAATCAGCAGCATAATAAGCATTGACAACAATCTTAGCCTTGCCACTTACCGGAATCTTAATTGTAGAATCCTGCTTTCCTACACAATGAGCCTTTCCTACCTCTACCGCAACATTACCCGTCTTTTCAAGAAGCTCAATATCTGTATATGAGAAATCTCTCTTCGCCTTTGGATCAGAAGCCTCTACATATACATCATTCGTATTCTCACGGCCTTCTTTAACCGATGCTCTGTCAAATGTAAAAGCTCCATTTGTTGTCTCTACACTTGCGCTGTATTCACCCGGTTTTACCAAAACAGTATAAGCATCATTTGTCACAGTTGCTTCATATACTGCGCCATTGGCAAGATTGGTAAATGTAAGCTTTGTAACACAGGAAGCATCTGATACTCCTACAATCTTACCTGAAAGTGTAAGGTCAGGAACATTGTTAAGGGTGATTGTTACACCGGCAGCTTCGCCGGCAGATACAACAAATGTATCAGACTCACCAACGAGTGGTTTAACTCCACCATCATTTGAATATACCCTATACTCATGTCCCTTCATAAGCTTAAGTGTATCACCTGTCGTCTTAAGCGCAACAGGGTCACCGCCTAACTGTGCATCAACAAGCTCAAGCTTTAATGAATCACTAAGAGTAGGCACATCAACATTAGTAACCGTTACAGGTACACTGACCTTCTCATCAACAACATAACTGTAACCACCATAAAACATGTTATTAGTCTTACCCGTTGTTGACATTACATATGTATGTCCGGGGAGTACCTCAAATGAATACTCAGTAAGTCCCACTTCTGAATCAACATGACCATTCTTTGTTCCATCATTGTTAAAGTCATGAACTCTTAAGAATGATGTCGAGTTATAATACACAGTCAACATACCTTTAGCAGCAGGCTTAAATACCGTCAGACATCCATCGCCTTCGCCCGGAAGTGTAGGAATATTGTTAGAATCAGCATGTCTTTTGCCTGATGTATAAGTCTCATAATTCTTACCATTAACCGTAATTGTCTTGCCGCTCTTAACTGTATACTGCGTAATGGCGCCATCTACAGTCTGACCTCCTAATATAAGTTCGCTGTCTGCAAACTTATATATGCCGGTCGCAACAACACCGCCAACAGCCTTTTCATCATACATAAATGTAAAATTCTCAGCAGTGCCAATCGGAGCTGCTTTCTGCGCCTTACTAAGGTTATGCACCTCAAGATTAGTTCCCTGACCTAATAAGTAATAATACTTACCAGCCTCAACTGTGAACTCATACTTATTGCTTCCTTCTTTTAAAGTAACAACTGCATCAGCAGCATCAAACAAAGCCGGTGCATCAGCCGTAGGAACAAGCTGCACATCACTTGAAAATACATATCCTGACTTACCTGAGCCCATAGAAACCACCAATTGGACATCTGTTTCTGCTGTCGCAACAATCTCGCCAAATACACGGGCAGTGGAAGAACCGACCTTGCCGTTGTTGACACCACTTGACTTTAATGCATATGTATACTCTGTTCCATCAACTACAGCTGCCGGATCCTTCGTAACCCTCGAAAGAGCCTGACGGGCCGTAAATGTCACATTCTCAATACTTGCAATAATACCGCCATCTGCTACCTCATCAGCAGCAGATGCAATATTAGTAGCATTGACCGTGATGCGATTAGCTGACACGAAGCCAATAATCACAAAAAGAGTAAGTATAATTGATATAATTCCTCTTGCCTTCTGCCTTTTGCCAAATTTCATACTCAAATCCTCCTTTTAAACTTTACGCTTTCTTTGAACCTTTCTTCTTTAAAACCACTACTGCTACTGCTGCTACAGCAATTACTGCCACTGCTGCAATACCAACATACAAGCCGGTCTTTGAACTTCCATTCTCATCATCATCAGTCAGAGCTGCAGGTGTAGTAGCCGCATCTGTACCGGTCGTTGGCGCAGCTGTTGTTCCCATCTCCTTACCTGCATCAATACCTTCAATGGTAATTGAAGCCGGAACTACTGAAATTTCTGAAATTGTTCCTGCGCCAAGACCTGCCGCCTTAACATCAGCCGGAGCCTTATCTGTAAGCTCAAACAAGCCCTTCATATCGATTGTGCCATCACCATTTCTTCCCGGGACTACACTTGTATCAAGAGACTTAAACCAGTCTGCCGATACCTCTGCGCCTGAAACATTCAACGATTTACCCGCTGTCGGATTCCAGTAATAGTTGCTTGCTTTATAGACCTTCGCATCATCCTGTGAGCCAAGAAGCTTAAAGTTTTCATTTACCTTAAGATATTCTGCACGCTTATCATCTCTGAATGAAATAATTCCGTCTGCACTAAAATCAGTATTAGCTGATGAGTTGGTATAAAACGCAACATTATATGCACCATTATTAAACGTGATACAATTCTTAACAATAATATCCGGGCATGAGTTAGAATCGATACCCTTATTCTTATTATCATAAACTATACAATTCTCAAGTAAATGCTTACCAGTCAGACTGTCACCGCCAAGCTTAAAGCCATTACCATTACCGGCTAAAGTACCATCCTCCAGATAACCATTAGCATAAGCCACACAGTTTCTAATTGTTACTGAACCGATAGGACCTGTCTGAACCTTTGCAAAAAGATCCCAGCCGTCATCTGCATTATGGTGTGCAATACAACCATCAAATACATTACCTTCGCCAACTGTAAGCTTGGCAGCAAAACCATCTGCATCCTCAAAACCTGCATCTGCATTACCATATGATGTACAGTTAAGAATCGTATTATATTTTGGCCAGTCCTCATAAAGGTCTGTTCCTGTATATCTGCTAATCTGAATACCTGTGTTTCCATTATGATATGCATTTACGCTGTCAACAAGATTATAGCTGCCCGAAACCTGAAGACCCTTCTGTGCATCTGCTGATTTTGTTACATCAAATCCTCTAAGCACCCAGTAATCACCACCAAGTGTCATACCTGAACCAAAACCTCCAAAATCAAGTACAGGTCTTGTCTTAGCCTCAGGGTCTGCAATTAAATAAATCTTATTCTCCGCGTTACCATCAATGCCTCTCTCAATTCTGAGTGCCTCATTAAGTGAATATGCACCCTCTGTAAGTACAATTGTCTGACCCGGCTGAACATACTTAACAGCCTCGTAAATATTCATAGGATCTTCTTTCGTACCCTTACCATATGCACCCGGAGCAACCCAGATTGACTGGCCGGCCTCACCGTAAACCTTATGTGTTACGATATGAGAAATCTTCTCTGACTTATACGATGCCATCACCTGGTCTACACCTGGAACATAATTCTCATCAGGTGTAAATGTAATAACAAAGTTGTTATTACCAACAACTAACTCCGTTGTACAAAGAACAGTATTATGCTCTGCCTTAACAGATACATTCTCTGCAATAAGCTTACCTGAACCATCATTTACTGATACTGTACCATCGCAGTTAGCATAAAATACTAATGTGTAATCCTTATTTCCTGTAGCAGTGGGTGACTGCATCTTTGTATTAACTGCAATCTTCTCAATCGGCTTTTCTTCCTTAGGCGCATCCTGTGAAGGATCCGTTGTTGCAAAAGTTACATCTGAAACAGTAATCTGTGCATATCTTGATGCAAAGAAACCGACATACACATTATCAGGATCAATCTTTGATAATGCTTCAGTATCATAATACTTCTTAGTCTTTGAATAACTTCCATCCGCTGTCTCGTATGTTACAAAATAGCCTGTGTTGTTCTTTTCAATTGATAAATACATCTCTGTAACGAGGTCACCCTTAACAAGTTCCTCTCCCTCTTCACGGAAAAAGTCCTCTGTCACAACATTGATACCATTACCTATAAGATTTTTTGCATCCGGATATCTCTGCTCAAGTCCATACATCGTTGAGAAAAATGAATTCTGAATCGTAGCTGTATCATTAGCCTCAAATAAAGCAAGATTATCCTTTGTAATACCAATCTTTTCCTGAGCCGCAATACCAAGCTTCTGAGATACCTTCTTCTGTGTCGAGTCTGTTGTTACCTCTAACTTATTATCATTCCAGTAATACTCTACCTTAGATACAAGTGCCATATAAGAGTTATTCCAGCCTGAACCGCCGAGCTGATCGGCAGCCATAAGACCGAATCCCTCCTGACCATTTGATAACCACCACTGGTCAACCGTAATCTTGGCTCTTAACTTAAAGTTAAGGGATGCCGGAACCGTTGTATAATAGAACTGCATTCCATCTGTTGAACCCGGCTGAATCTTACCATTGTTGCCGCTTCCTGTAAGCTTGCCATCTGTAAGCTTACCTGATGTAAGCTGAATCTTTCCGTCCTCATTAAGACTTCCTGAAACACTTGAATTAGATGTACTTGCACCATTACCATACACAATATAACCCCACGCAACCTGTGCTGCATCTGTTATCTTAATCTTAGCTGTCTCTGAAACTGTTGTCTCATTGCCACGCTTTGTAACAATACGGAATGAATACTCACTTTCTACTGAAAGCCCTGCTACTTCTGTTGATAAAGCCGCTGCAGCATCTGCCGTGCTCCAGACTGTACCGTCTAAAGAATATTCAACCGCATAACCTGTAGCTTCATCAACTGCACTCCACGCAAGTGAAACCGTACCATTACCATTGTTATAAATTGTACCTATAGTGGTTGTTCCAAGTGGGAATGCAAAATTCTCAAACTTAACACTGCCATCACCATTCTTAGGCTTCTCACCTTCACGGCATGCCACTATACTAAAGCTGTATGTTCCACTCTCTGAAGGTGTAAACTCTCTCGTTCCCTCAGTTCCCGGAACCATTGATTTAATAGTCTTAATTTCCTTACCCGATGCATCAGTAACCGTAATCTCGACATACTCTGCGCCTTCATTATCATCGATAACCATTGTATAAGGAATAACAATTGTTCCCTTATCATCCTCCTTTAAATAAGGAGTTCCAAGCTTCGGCGCACCAACCTTATCCCATGCTTTCTTTTCAACTGCCGTTGCTGAACCGCCGCTTTCTGTTACAACCACCTTGAAAATATAATTATTGCCTATATCTCCTCCAAGATAATATGTACCTGCCTTGTCAAGTGTAAGCGTTGAAATGACAAGCCCATTTTTCTCTGCTGCCTGACCTTCAGTTGTCTTCGTCACCTCAGCTCCGTCTGGAGTAAACAACGTCACCTCTCTGTGATCTTCTCCGCCTTCTACCCACCAGATTTTTACCGTAGCCGCTCCTGATGTCTTAAATGACATGACATTCTTCGGAACTGTAACATCTGCCTTGCCTCCAAAGTTAACTCTCTGGTCTGTTACATAACCATCATCAAAGCTTTTATTACTTCCGTCAATCTTTGTCTTGGCACTCATGTAAAGTGTGAAATACTCATCCACCTTTACCTCCTGACCATCCGTGTATGTACCTGCGGCAGCCGCTGTAAGCTTATTTGCCTCAAATACATGAGTGTTGCCGTCAGCTGCCTTAACTTCCACAATACCCAAATCCATTCCCGGCATGATACCGGCAACTGTCATTAATACTGCGAGCATTAAAGCAAAGACTTTCTTTACTCTTTTAAAACTCATTTTTGATTTTCCTCCCTAAATGTGATTATCTGGTGTTTTAATAAACTCCCAAATATAGTCTATTATACCACTATCCACCTATGAACTGTCAATATACTCCATGTTAATTTTTCAAATATCTTCTTAACTTTTTTGATATAATTTTGTGCATTTTGCAAAAATAGAAAATCATATTCAGATTCATTTATATTAAAAATACCCATCCTTCCGGACAGGTATCTCATAATCCAAATACAAAGCTATTCCTTAATGCTTTTGACCAAATCTATTTCCTTTCTCATTTTTCCAACATTTACTAAAATTCTATAAATACAGACAAATGGAATAAATATCTTATACTTATAAGCAAACGGAGCATACTCCCTGTAAAACTCAGTCTTAGGAAATGCCCTGCGCCAGACATATCTCAACTTCGACGTTTCATTTACCTTTCCATAATCGGTCTTAAGTCTGTGAGCTATTGTATTATACATCGTACCATATGTACTTGAAAACATATAATACTCAAACATAGAATTTTCCTCTTCTGTAAGCTCCGAAATACTTTCACCGGAAAACAACTTTTCACAAAGTATGCGGGCATCCTTTTCAAAATCTGCTATTCTGAGCTTTTTACACTCCCGACCGATATACTCAAAATCAAGCACATCCTTCTTATCCAAAAGGTATACATATCTGTCAAGCAATGAACGAAGTCCTGTACCGCCATTACTATAATGCTTATATTCATGCGCTGTCATATAAACATAATAATCCTCATCCGTCATCCTGTATCCGTACTCTGTGCCCTCAATTCTTACAAGTCTGTCTTTAACTTTCTTATAATAGCGGTAAAATTCTTCTCTCGCCTGTTCTGCAAAAAGGCTGACATGAAGCTCTATATTGAAAACAGGCTCTTTCGTATAAGCATCATGATTACTTTTGCCATACCCATCTGCACTATAACCGCGGACTTTCATAAACTCAAACATCTGTCTGCGATATGTTTCATCAAAAAGTATATCATTATCTGACATCTCCCTCATACCTATTTTGGGATACATATCCTTAAGAATAATTCCCTTAAGCGGCAGATACCAGATACCATTTTTCTCCATATATTTCAAAACAGCTTCTCGCTCACTGTTAAACAAAATATGTTTTCTTACAGCCTTATCCCTGGCCTGCTTCCATTCCGAAGATATCTCCACGCCGGCTGCCACAAGCTCCATCGCTGCAAGCGCCGTAAGACTGTGCATGCCACTGAACTTATAAAGCTTATCAAGCTCCATTTTCTCACACTCTTCCTTAGAAGGTGCAATTCCATTCACCGCACATGCGGCAAGATAACAAAGGTTATATGCAGCCTGCTTCATTGTCTTCCTCCAATAACTCTGCTTAATATGCCCTTAAACTTTTTACAGGCCCGCCTCAAAGGATAAATCGCATACCACAATCTTGAATACAGCACATATCCCTTATTTGTAACTGAATATTCCTTCCCCTTCCTTACAAATCCAGTCATCACACCTATAATATCATCATCCTTTATGCCATATTCCTTATTTAGGCAATTATCTCCCAAAATAACATAATCATCATTCCGCACATCCACAATCCTGTGCAAAACATACGACTTCGGAGGTCTGCGATACAATACCACATCATATTTCTTACAACGCTCTTTAGTCTTTCTGGTAACGGTAAACATATCCCTGCCCTGCTTTATAAGTGGGAGCATACTCACCCCTACATTCGTATATGTAAGCCGGCCATGTTCTGCCAGATACTCCTCATATGTAAGCTTATTCATCAAGTGCACCTATTTTTCGAAGTTTTGAAATTATTTGCGCAACATCCGTTGCAATAGCCTCGCGCGGTGCATCATATTTTGCGAGCATCTTATCAACGATTTCTTCCTCTGTCGTACCACCGCCAGCAGCAGTCTTAAGTGCCTCGATTATAAAACCCGCTGTTCCATTACTTCTTATCAGGCCATTAAAAGCAGCCATACCCGTCGCAACCGTAATGTGCTCTCCTTCTGTTTCATGGGTTATAAAAGAATCTTTAAGTTTTATGACAATCACACCCTTCTCTTCATGCATTCTTACACCTTAACGGCACCTTTGTTATATAATATCAAACAATTCCTGCCAAGTCAATAACCTGCTTTCATATCAATATTCACTTTTAATAACCCCTGAAGTGAAAAGTTAAAACCATAATGCGTATAACCGCTTGACGAAATGGGCAAATTACGATAAAATACGATTTACCATAGATTTTCATAAAATCGAAAATTTGTGATATTAATGTTCCTTACAGCTCATTTTATAAACCACTAATTTGAAAACGATGACCGTATTAAGCATCTTTTCATCAAAATTCCATTCCTGTTTTCCTGTATTATGTTCCATAATCAAGGACAATCCCAGTTTCTTTTCCTCAGGCTCTGATACGATACGCAAGACACCATTGCCAATAATGCTCTGGTAATGTGTGGAATATTGGCAGGCAGTA
>CAZBHM010000059.1:0-11935 GCA_964491975.1 uncultured Lachnospiraceae bacterium
GAAACAAGACATATAACACTTGCGTATTTTGATAAAAAGAGTACGGTTGACTATATCGGGGCAGTGCAGGGGATTCCGGTGTGCTTTGATGCAAAGGAAAGCGCAACGGATACTTTTCCAATTGCCAATGTTCATGAACATCAGATTAAGTTTATGGAGGATTTTGAAGCACAGGGCGGAATAGCATTTATACTTATTTTGTATACCGCAAGAGATGAAGCCTATTACCTGCCCTTTGCAGATATAAAGAGATTTTATGACAGAAGCGTAAATGGCGGACGTAAAAGCTTTGTATATGATGAAATTAATAAAAAATATCTGATAAAGCGTGAGGCGGGAGCGTTATTGCACTTTTTGCCAACGCTTCAGATGGACTTGGATAACAGAAAATAAGTTGACAGAATTTGATTTGAATAGTAAGCTTATATTAATAAGTACGAAGAAAGGTCGATATTATGAAAAATCAGCAGTTATTACATACACCGGATGGTGTCCGTGACATATATAATGAGGAGTGTGCGAGAAAGCTCGTGCTTGAAGAGCGTATGCATGAAGTATTTGCTTTATGTGGTTATAAGGATATCCGCACACCTACATTTGAGTTTTTTGATATTTTTAATAAAGAGCGTGGAAGCGTGGCTTCCAGAGAACTTTTTAAATTCTTTGACAGGGATGGCAATACACTTGTGTTAAGGCCTGACATAACACCTTCAGTCGCAAGAGCTGCCACTAAGTATTTTAGTGAAGAGGATATGCCGGTACGTCTTTGCTATGAGGGTAATACGTATATCAATAATTCGAGCTATCAGGGCAGACTTAAGGAAATTACACAGCTTGGCTGCGAGCTTATAGGCGATTCTTCGGTGGAAGCTGATGCAGAGCTTATAGCTATGGCAATTCAGTGTATGAAGAAGGCTGGATTTACCGATTTTCAGGTACAGATTGGTGAGGTTAATTATTTTAATGGCCTGATTAAGGAATCAGGCATTAATGATGAAACTCTTGAAGAGCTGAGAAAGCTTATTGAAGAAAAGAATTATTTCGGTGTGGAGGCACTTCTTGCGAAGACAGATATAGACGAGAGCATTAAGAAGTCACTGCTTGGAATGAGTGATTTATTTGGCGATGAGGATGTGCTTGAAAAGGCAAGGGCTAATACGGATAATGAGACGGCACTTAAGGCGGTTGACCGCCTTTTAAGGCTTTATGAAGTGCTTAAGATGTATAAGCTTGAGAAGCATGTATCGTTTGAGCTTGATATGCTTGGCAAATATAACTACTATACAGGCATAATTTTCAGAGCATATACTTATGGCACTGGTGATGCCATAATAACAGGCGGAAGATACGATAATCTTATGGGGCAGTTTGGGGATAACGCTCCTTCAATCGGCTTTGCCATTGTGATGAACAGGCTTATGCTCGCACTTTCAAGCCAGAAGATAGAAGTTAAGCTTAAAGATGCAGCAACTGTTTTATATTATGATGATGAAAATCTTAGTGAAACTATTGAAAAGGCATGTTTACTCCGCAGTCAGGGAGAGCGTGTGGAACTGATAAGGAGAAGGGCATAAAATGAAGGTAGTAATTCAGAGAGTTCTTGAGGCAAGTGTCAAGGTTGACGGCAATATTACAGGTGAGATAGGCAAGGGTTATCTTGTGCTTCTTGGAGTAGGCAGGGATGATGATGAGGCTGTATGCGACAGAATTATAAAGAAGCTTCTTGCACTCCGCATATTTGAGGATGAGAATGGTAAGACCAATCTGTCACTTGACAGTGTAAATGGTGAGCTTTTAATTGTATCACAGTTTACTCTTTATGCTGACGTAAGCAGGGGCAATCGTCCAAGCTTTATAAATGCGGCACCGCCTGAACATGCAGAAAGGCTATATGAGTATTTTATTGAACAGTGCAAAAAGAGTGTGCCAAAGGTTGAAAAGGGTATCTTCGGCGCGGATATGAAGGTATCTCTTATAAATGACGGACCTTTTACAGTTATACTTGAGTAGGATTTAAGGAAGGAATAATATTTTATGAAAGTAATGTTTGTATCGCTTGGCTGCGATAAAAACCTCGTGGATACAGAGGTTATGCTTGGTCATCTTAACCGGAACGGCTTTACATTTACGGATGATGAATATGAGGCAGAAGTAATAGTGGTTAATTCATGCTGTTTTATCGGTGATGCCAAGGAGGAAAGCATCAATACAATTCTTCAGATGGCAGAACGAAAGAAGGATGCAAAGTGCAGGGCACTTATAGTTGCCGGCTGTCTTGCTGAACGTTACCGTGAGGAGATAAAGACGGAAATACCGGAGGTAGATGGACTTATTGGAACAGCTTCATTTGAAAATATAACAGAGGTTGTAAATAAGGCACTTCTTGGCAAAGAAAAGGGTGAGTCTTATGAGCCGCTTACAAAGCTTGCAAGAACAGATACGGGGCGCGTTATAACAACCGGTGGATGGTATTCATATCTAAAAATAGCCGAGGGCTGTGATAAGCATTGTACTTACTGTATTATACCTAAGATTCGTGGTAATTACAGAAGTGTTCCCATGGAGAGACTTATTAAAGAGGCAGAGGAGCTTGCAGATAAGGGAGTTAAGGAGCTTATTCTTGTTGCACAGGAGACTACTCTTTATGGTGTTGATATATATGGCAGGAAAATGCTTCCTGAGCTTTTAAGGAAACTTTGTAAGGTCGGAGGTATACAGTGGATAAGGATACTTTACTGTTATCCTGAAGAGATAACGGATGAACTTATAGAGGTAATAAGGACGGAGCCAAAGATTTGTCACTATCTTGACATACCGATTCAGCATGCAGATGATACGGTGCTTAAGCGCATGGGAAGAAGAACTAATCAGGAGGATTTAAGACGTATTATAGGAAAGCTTCGTGAGGCAATTCCGGATATTGCACTCAGAACGACACTTATAAGTGGCTTCCCTGGAGAGACAAAGGAGCAGCATGAGGAGCTTTACCGCTTTGTGGATGAAATGGAATTTGACAGACTTGGAGTGTTTGCTTACTCGCCGGAGGAGGATACACCGGCTGCAAGGCTTTCAGACCAGATAGATGATGATATTAAGGAAGAACGCCGTGATGAGCTTATGGAGCTTCAACAGGAAATTGCTTTTGAAAAAGCAGAGGACATGGTTGGCAGAGAGCTTGAAGTTTTGATTGAAGGAAAGATTTCTGATGCTAATGCATATGCAGGCAGAACATATATGGATGCGCCGAATGTTGACGGACTTGTATTCGTTGTTACTGATGAAGACATTATGTCGGGAGAGTTTGTAAAAGTAAAAATAACTAAAGCACAGGAATACGATTTGATAGGAGAGATACTGTAATGAAGATGAATTTACCCAACAAATTAACGATATTAAGAGTATGTATGATACCATTTTTTGTGTTTTTTCTGATGACGGATTTTCTTGGCGGTTTTGGTAAATATGTGGCAACAGCAATATTTGTAGTTGCAAGCTTTACTGATATGTTGGATGGAAAGATTGCCAGAAAATATAATCTGGTAACTAACTTTGGTAAATTTATGGATCCTCTTGCAGATAAGCTTTTAGTGTGTTCGGCACTTATCTGTTTTATTGAGCTTGGTAGAATTTCGTCAATTATTGTGCTTATAATTATTGCAAGAGATTTTATTATAAGTGGTTTCAGACTTGTTGCCGCTGATAAGGGTGTTGTAATAGCAGCCGGTTACTGGGGCAAGTTAAAAACAGTGGTTCAGATGATTATGATAGTTGTGGTTTTACTGGACATTCCTTTTGCACCATTTGAAATATTAGAACAGGTGCTTATATGGGCAGCCCTTATTCTTACTATAGTGTCACTTGTTGATTATCTTATTAAGAACAAAGAGGTTCTTAGGGAGGACTAGATGGTTGTTGAGATTATTTCGGTAGGAACGGAGCTTTTGCTTGGTAATATTGTAAATACCAATACGGCATATCTTGCGGAAAAATGTGCAGGACTGGGACTTTCATGCTATTTTCAGACAGTTGTAGGTGATAATCCCAAACGTCTTTCTGATACATTTAAATCCGCCTATGACCGTTCAGACATAATCATTCTTGGCGGTGGTCTCGGACCGACAAATGATGATCTTACCAAGGAAACTGTCGCTAAGGTTATGGGGCTTAAGCTTGTTGAAGATGAGGCTACTCTTGCAAGCATAAAAGAATATTTTGCAAAGATTGGATGGAAGGATATTCCTGAAAATAACTGGAAGCAGGCACTTAAGCCTGAGGGAGCAATTGTCGTTCCCAACAGTAATGGAACCGCGCCCGGTCTTATCATTCCAAAGGATGGCAGGCATGTAATATTAATGCCGGGTCCGCCTAACGAGATGATTCCAATGTTTGAAAAGAGTATAAGACCGTATCTTAGAAGCCTTAGTGATAAGGTTCTGTGTTCGAAGATGCTTAAGCTTACAGGTATAGGTGAGAGCAAGGCGGCAGACATGATTAAGGATATTCTTGATACACAGACCAATCCTACCATTGCGCCGTATGCCAAGACGGGACAGGTGCATTTAAGAATTACGGCAATGGCAGACAGTGAAGAAGAAGGCATGGAGCTTATTAAGCCGATGCTTAAGGAGCTCTACGGACGTTTTGGTAGTATGATTTATACAACTGATGAGAGTGAAACACTTGAAGCGGTGGTTGTAAAGCTTCTTTTAGAAAAGAACCTCACAATAACTACGGCAGAGTCTATTACGGGAGGTCTTATCGGAAGCACACTCGTCAATGTGCCGGGTGTCTCAGAAGTATATAAAGAAGGTTTTATAACATACTCAGATGAGGCAAAGATTAAGCTTCTTGGAGTGTCAGCGGATACGATTGAAAGGTATACTGCGGTAAGCAGGGAAACAGCCATGGAGATGGCAGAAGGCGGAAGGAAGGCCGCAGGAGCAGATATATGTGTGGCCGTTACAGGAATCGCGGGACCGGACGGCGCAACTTTAGACAATCCGGTTGGAAGAGTATATGTGGCATGTGCTTATAACGGCAGGACGGAGGTTTTGGAATACAATTTAAGCGGCAACCGTCAGAAAGTGAGAGATAATACCGTTGTAAAAGCGCTTGACCTGGTACGAAGAATGGTTTTGGAGGATTAAGTAATGATTTGTGTAGAAAATAAGTGCTTTGATGAAGAAAGAGCACTTTATGGAAGTACGGATATTGTTGTGAAAAATTGTAGGTTTGAAGGACCTGCAGATGGAGAGAGCGCACTTAAAGAGAGTGCAGATATTATGGTTGAAGGCTGTTACTGGAATTTGAGATATCCATTCTGGCATGACAGAAACCTTACAATTACGGATACAGAGCTTACAGAGAACTGTCGTGCGGCACTCTGGTATTCTGATAATATAAATATACGTAACTCTAAGCTTCATGGAATAAAGGCACTCAGGGAGTGCGGTAATGTTAGTATAGGTGACTGCGACATTATTTCTCCAGAGTTTGGCTGGAGTGTTAATGGCATCCGTATGGAGAACAGTAAAATGCAGGGTGAATATGTATTTATGCGCTCAAGTGGACTTGTTTTTAAAAATGTAGAGTTAAAAGGAAAATATTCTTTCCAGTACATAGAAAACTGTGTATTTGAAGATTGTATCTTTGATACTAAGGATGCTTTCTGGCATGGCAAGAATGTAACGGTAAGAAACAGCATCGTAAAGGGAGAGTATCTTGCGTGGTATTCAGAGAATCTTACGCTTGAGAACTGTAAGATTACGGGTACGCAGCCATTCTGTTATTGTAAAGGACTTAAGCTTATAAATTGTGAGATGTATGATGCAGACCTTTGTTTTGAAAAGTCAGATGTAGAGGCTGTAGTTACTACACCTGTTATCAGTATTAAAAATCCGAGGTCAGGATATGTACAGGTACCTAAAGTCGGTGAAATTATTATGGACGATGAAAAAGCAGAGGGAAAGATTGTAACAGTTCAGTAAAAAATTAGCGAGATATTAACTTATACTTGAAAAAAATAGTAATTAAGTGTACTATTAAACAATGGTTTTAAGTAGTATTCAGGAAATGTCCTGAAATATAATACATAAAGGAGAAAAATATATGGACAATGATAACAAAGTTAACAAGAATGATAAGATAAGAACCAGGCTTGTTAAAAGTTTTGTGTGGGTAATAGCAATAATGGGCTTTACATCGTTGCTTGGTATAATTGCAGTATTTGTAATGTCAAGCTACTATAGCCGTGCCATGGAATTTTATGGTTTTTCACAGGGTGATATCGGTAAGGCAATGGCAGTTTTTACTGAGGCACGAAGCAGCTTAAGAGCGGCTATCGGTTATGAGGATGAGACTAAGATTGAAGACATGCTTGATATGTATGAAAGGAAAAAAGCAGCATTTGATACATATATGAAAGATGTAGAGAAGTCAATAATAACAGATGACAGAAGGGCTACTTATGATGATATAGTAGCTAAAACGGACGAGTTCTGGAAAGTGGGTGCTGAAATACTGGCACAGGGCGCAACTACAGACAGTTTTTCAAGCAGTCTCGCACAGATAAGGGAATTTGATGAGCTTTCGGTTATATTCGATGAGGCTTATCAGGACATGCTTGATCTTATGAATGTAAATATCAGCAGTGGTGATGATACACAGAGTGTTATGACAATCCTTAAATGGGTTGTTGTAGTAAGTATTGTGGCGATTATCGTCATTGCAGTATTGATAGCACTTAAGATAGGTGCAAGAATAGCAGAAGGAATAGAGAATCCTATTGGAAAGCTTAGTGAAAGAATTAAGTCATTTGTAGAGGGTAATCTTGAGGGTGAGTTTCCTGAAAGTGCAAGGAAGGATGAGATAGCTGCCATTACAGAAGACTGTAAATATATGGCTGAAAATATAGGCGCAGTTATTAAAGATATGAGCAATCTTCTTGGAGAGATGGCCAATAAGAATTTCGATATTAATACAAAGATAGAGGATAAGTATGTTGGTGAATTTTCAACATTGATTACTTCTATTCGCGGACTTAACAGAGACCTCGATTCTACGTTAAGACATATCGATGAAGCATCTGCACAGGTAATGGAAGGTGCAGGACAGCTTGCCAAGAGTGCACAGGAGCTTGCAGAGGGTGCTACAGAACAGGCAGGTGCAATTCAGGAATTGACAGCTACAGTAGAAGATGTAACAAGAATTTCGGAAAGTGGTGCAAAGGATGCTGCGGATATTGCAGATAAGGCCAAGCTTTCAGCTGCTAATGCGGATAAGAGCCGTGCGGATATGGTTGAGCTTACCGATGCTATGCAGCGTATTACCGATACATCATTAGAAATTGAGAATATCATTGCAACCATAGAAGACATTGCTGCACAGACTAATCTTTTATCACTGAATGCGTCCATCGAAGCAGCCAGGGCAGGTGATGCAGGAAGAGGCTTTGCGGTTGTAGCTGACCAGATTGGAAAGCTTGCTTCTGACAGTGCGCAGTCAGCAGTAACAACAAGAGAGCTTATCAGCAAGTCTATAGAAGAGGTTAATAAGGGTAATGGCATTGTAAAATCCACCATGGAGACTATAGGCAGTGTGCTTGGTGACATGGAGCAGTTTGCTGTTGTTGCGAAGAAAGTGGCTGATGCATCTAAGACACAGGCAGACATGCTGGCACAGGTGGAGCAGGGAATAGAGCAGATTTCCACAGTTGTTAATAATAATTCAGCAGCTTCAGAGGAAACCTCTGCCATTAGTGAAGAATTGTCAGCACAGGCGATTTCACTTAGAAATATGGTCGATGCATTCACTTTGAGAAGTGATAATTAAACTGAAAAAAGTGTTATTATATAATGATATGTATGATTGGCAGCAGTTGCCAACAGAATAATTATATGAGAGTATCGACATGAGCCGATACTCTCATTTTTAGATATTTTACCTGTCTGCCAGACAGAACTACTTGCTATTTTTTTTGAAATAGCATATACTGAAAGTAGTAAAGCAGATACATGAGTTGATTGATGGTAGTTTAGTAAAGCAGTAGTTTTGTCATGGCTGCTGATAATAAATGATAATAGCTGCTGTGTTGCGTAAGTGCAGCTTAGTAGAAGAAAGGAAGAACATAGATGTCACAGAGCAAATATTTTGAAAGAGTATCTATGCTCAGAGAGGTCATGAAGTCGGAGCAAATTGCATATGCATATATTCCGACAGAGGATTTTCATCAGTCTGAGTATGTAGGAGATTATTTTAAAGGAAGAGAATATATATCAGGTTTTACAGGTTCGGCAGGAACGCTTCTGGTAGGCCTTTTGGAAGCAGGTCTTTGGACTGATGGAAGATATTATGTACAGGCTGCCAAAGAACTTTCCGGCAGCGGTATAACCTTATTTAAAGATGGTACTGACGGTGTTGAGAAGCTTATTGACTATGTGGTTTGCAATGCGAAAGAAGGAGAAGTTGTTGCACTGGATGGACGTGTAATAAGCGCAAAGGATGGCCGTGAGCTTAAAGAGCGGCTTGAAGCAAAAGGCGCAAAGCTGAGAGCAGATATTGACCTTGTTGACCGAATATGGGAAGACAGACCAGAGCTTTTCCCAGCGAGAGCCGTATATGAGCTTGATGTAAAGTATGCGGGCAAGTCGGCTGCTGAAAAAATAGCTGATATAAGAGAAGTTATGAAAAATGAGGGAGCAACAGTTCATATTGTTACTTCACTTGAGGACATTGCGTGGATTTTAAATGTCAGAGGCAACGATATTGAAAACTGTCCGGTTGTCATTTCTAACCTTGTAATAACAATGGAAGAGGTAGCATGGTTTACACATAAATCAGATGTTCCAACAGAGCTTCTTGAAAAGCTTGGCACAATCGGCGTAAAAGTTTACGAGTATGATGAGCTTCTTGGGTATGTTGCGGATATCAAGGGCAGCCAGACGGTGCTTATTGACGAAAATAAAGTTAATTTTGCAATAGTCAATTCATTTTCGGAAAATGTGACAATTAAGCATGCACAGAATCCTTCTTTAAAGATGAAAGCTGTTAAGAATAAGATTGAGCAGGAAAATACGATTAAGGCGCATATTAAGGATGGTGTGGCTGTTACAAAATTTATGTACTGGCTTAAAAATAACATAGGCAAGATTCCGATGACTGAGATTAGTACTGCCGATTACCAGGAGAAGCTTCGCAGAGAGTGCGGCGGCGATGAATTTGTAGGCCTTAGCTTCGAGACAATCAGTGCATATAATGCAAATGCGGCAATGATGCATTACAGCGCGAGCGAAGAAAGCAATGCAGAACTTTTACCGGAAGGCATGCTTCTTATGGATTCGGGCGGACATTATCTTGAGGGGTCAACGGATATTACAAGAACATACATCTTAGGTGAGGTTGATTCAGAGTGGAAGAAGCACTATACACTGGTTGTTAAATCAATGCTTAACCTTGCAAATGCCAGATTTTTGCATGGCTGTACGGGACTTAATCTGGATATTCTTTCGAGAGGGCCGCTTTGGGATATCGGCATTGATTACAGATGCGGAACGGGACATGGGGTAGGATACCTTTTAAGCGTGCATGAAGGCCCTAATGGCTTTAGATGGAGACAGGTTAAAGAGCGTAATGACAGTGGTGTGCTTGAAGCCGGAATGATTACAACAGATGAACCGGGTGTCTATGAAGAAGGAAGTCACGGCATCAGAATTGAAAATGAGCTTTTGTGCAGGGAAGATTACGAAAATGAGTATGGTAAGTTTATGAGCTTTGAGACGATAACCTATGCACCTATCGACCTTGATGGAATTGATACGGCTTATCTTGAAAATAAAGACATAGAGAGGCTTAACAATTATCATGCAATGGTTTATGAAAAAATATCACCGTATCTTAATGATGCAGAGAAGGAATGGCTTAAGATTTATACAAGAGCACTGTAACGTGTAAAGGGGGATTTACATGGATAAAATAGAAAAATTTATAGAATATCTTAAAGAATGTAGCAATATCGTATTTTTTGGCGGAGCAGGAGTTTCTACTGAGAGTGGCATACCTGATTTTAGAAGCAAGGAGGGTTTATATAATCAGCATGATGTCCGTTTTGATGAGTATGATCCGGAGTATCTTTTAAGCAGCGACTGCCTTTTTAAAAAGCCGGAAGTATTTTATGAGTTTTACAGACAGAAGATGGATGTAAGGGGCATAGAGCCTAATGTGACACATAAGGTGCTTGCAGAGCTTGAAAGTATGGGGAAGCTTAAGGCTGTCATTACTCAGAACATTGACGGTCTTCACCAGCTTGCAGGAAGCCGGAAGGTTTATGAGCTTCACGGAACTACAAAGCGCAATTACTGCGCAAGGTGTATGAGCGAGTATTCGGCAGATTATATTTTTGACCGTCATGAAAGCGTGCCAAAGTGTCCTAAGTGCGGCGGACAGATTCGGCCACACGTAACGCTTTACGGCGAACAGCTTCCGGAGGATGCGGTAGAAGGAGCGGTTGAAAGTATTATGGCAGCCGACATGCTTATTATAGGCGGGACATCCCTTACGGTATATCCGGCAGCCGGTTTTATAAGATATTTTAGGGGCAGGCACATTGTAGTGATAAATAAAGATACACTTAGTGTTAAGCTTAATGCTGAATCAGACATTATGATTAATGATTCACTTGGGAATGTATTTGGCAAAGTTATGGATGAAATTAGAAAAGAAAGGAAAGCTTGATTTATGAAAATAGGAACAACCAGAGAACTTAAAAACCACGAATACCGTGTAGGACTTACACCTGACAATGTAATGGCTTTTACGGCAAAGGGACACACTGTTTATGTAGAAACACATGCAGGTGAGGGAGCCGGCTTTAGTGATGAAGAATATAAGAATGCAGGTGCGATAATTCTTAATACGCCTGCAGAGGTTTTTGAACAGGCAGATATGATTGTTAAAGTAAAAGAGCCGGAGGTTTGTGAGTATGACCTTCTTCGCAAGGGACAGATTTTATATACATATCTTCACCTCGCACCCAATCCTGAGCTTGCAGATGTACTTCTTAAGAAGGGCGTTAAAGCAGTAGCTTATGAAACAATGACAGATGCCGAAGGTAATCTTCCATGTCTCAGGCCAATGAGCCAGATTGCAGGCCGTCTTAGTATTCAGGAAGGTGCAAAGTATCTTGAGAAAAATTTTGGCGGTCGTGGAATTTTACTTGGCGGTGTTCCGGGCGTTGAGCGTGGTAAAATCGTTATCATAGGTGGTGGCATTGCAGGAACATATGCTGCAAAGGCAGCAGTAGGTATTGATGCACAGGTAACACTTCTTGATGTTAACCTTAACAGACTTTCATATCTTGAGGATGTATTTGGCGCGAGTGTTACGACTTTGTACAGCACAGAAGCCAATATCCGCAAGGCACTTTCAGAAGCTGACCTTGTTATCGGTTCAGTACTTATACCGGGTGCATCAGCTCCAAAGCTTGTAAGAAGAGAACACCTTAAGCTTATGAAAAAGGGTGCGGTTATTGTAGATATCGCCATAGACCAGGGTGGCTGCTGTGAGACATCACATGTTACAACACACGAAAATCCGGTATTTATCGAGGAGGGCATTGTACATTACTGTGTAGGTAATATGCCGGGAGCAGTTCCGCGTACATCAACAATTGCACTTTCAAATGCTACATTCAGATACGGTATGATGATAGCAGATTATGGTCTTGAAGAGGCTGTTAAGATGGATAAAGGGCTTGCTAATGGTGTTAATGTATACGATGGAAAGTGCGTTAATAAGAATGTTGCAGACAGCTTAAAGATTGAGTACACAGATTTGTTTGATATTATTTAAAAGCTAAGAGGTATATTACCCGGCTTTGCGTTTGATTTTGAATAAATATACAAATAGAAAAGTTCGCAGAATATTGTAATCTGCGAACTTT
>CAZBHM010000060.1:0-11836 GCA_964491975.1 uncultured Lachnospiraceae bacterium
ATGATATAGGAGAAGCACCAACGAAAGCAGGTCAGTAAAGGCGTGCGTATGCCGTGACGGAGAAGAAAAAGTTTCACGGCAGGATTTATCCTGTGGTTATGAACTGTATTCATATGTCGAGAGTCTTGAAGTGCTGCAGGAGCTTGTAAAAATCCGGGATATATCAGGATTTTATCCGGATATGGCAGCAATGTCAGATGAAGATATATTAGAAGCAGTCAGAATTTGCAAAAACAGTGGTAAGAAAGTATATCCGGTTCTTCCGCATATTTTCAGAGCGGGGGCGGATAAATGGCTTGATGGTATATACGACTGCCTTACAGCTTTGCATATTGACGGACTTATGGTAAGAAGTCCGGAGGAGCTTGAGTGGCTTAGGTGTAGAGACTCCGACATTAAGCTTCATTTTGATTATACCATGTATGCATATAATAATTATGCATACAAATTCTGGAAAGAATATAATCCTGAGCTTATGACACTTTCGGTAGAACTGAATGCCGCAGAGCTTGGCAGATTTGATGGTGACGGCAATTCACTTCTGGTGTATGGAAGAATACCCATGATGGTATCTGCGCAGTGCGTAAGGAAGACAACGGGAAGCGGACGGTGCAGGATTAGGGACGATAAAAACCAGATGCTTACAGACCGTATGAATAATGTATTTCCTGTTAAGAATTACTGTAAGTTTTGCTACAACCGTATTTATAACTGTAAGCCGGTATCTTTGCTTACACAGCGGGAAGAAATAAAAAGAATTTCGCCTAAGGTGCTCAGACTTGATCTTACTACGGAGACACCACAGGAAGCTAAGAGCGTGGCCTTACAGTTTGTGGAAGCTTTCATTTATGGAAAAGATATTGATGAGCTTAAGGATTTTACAAGAGGTCATTTTAAACGTGGAATAAGGTGATTTATTGAAAGAAATTATTACAGAGCTTATGCATTATGGAGAAATCCTTCTTATAGTTACGTATACTGTTATTGCAGTCTGTACAATGCACCAAAACAGCAAAAAAGAAAAAATGTATTCGCATGTTTTGTCTGTCGGTGTTATCCTTTTACAGCTGCTGTTTGCATTTAACAGCTTTATTATGACACTTGATAAGCGGATGTTTACATTTTATGGGGTGCAGCTTTTGTATGTAGTGCTTGTACTTATTGTGTTTCATATTTTATATAAGAAGGGCTCGATTCTGCTGCTTAGTCATATGTGTATACTGCTTACCATAGGATTTACGATAATAGTAAGGGTATCGTTTGACAAGGCGGTAAGGCAGCTGGAGCTTGCAATTTTTGCAACGGTACTTTCATGTTTCATTCCATTTATTATGAGCAGGTTTAAAATGCTTAGAACCATGGCGTGGTTTTATGGAAGTATAGGAATAGGACTTTTAACACTTGTACTTATTATTGGTGAGACTACGAATGGTGCGAAGCTTTCAATTGAAATATTTGACATCGCTTTTCAGCCGTCGGAGTTTGTGAAAATTGTATTTGTTTTTTTTGTGGCGGCAATGTTTGAGCATGGTGCAGGCTTTAAACAGGTGTTAAAAACATCTGTTATGGCAGCGGCGCATGTGCTTATACTTGTGGCATCGAAGGATCTTGGAAGCGCACTCATATATGCGATAGTATATGTAGTGCTTGTGTTTGTGGCTACGGGCAATCCGCTTTATCTTTTGTTTGGTGCAGCGGGCGGTGCAGGGGCTTCATATGTGGCATATCAGCTGTTTGAACATGTGAAGACAAGAGTTGTGGCATGGCTTGACCCGTGGAGCGTAATTGAGACAAAGGGATATCAGGTAGCACAGTCGCTTTTTTCAATTGCCACAGGAGGCTTTAAAGGACTTGGACTTTATAAGGGGTCTCCTAAGACGGTGCCGCTTGTAGAGGAAGATTTTGCATTTTCTGCAATAGCGGAGGAGCTTGGCGGGATTTTTGGGATATGCGTTATTGCGATAGTTTTTTTGTGCGTGTATATAATGTTCAGGGCAGCGTGGGAAAGCGGTGGGCATTTTTATAAGTATATGTCGCTTGGACTTGGGGCAACTTTAGGCATTCAGGTGTTTATAACAATTGGTGGCGCGATAAAGCTTATACCGTCTACAGGAGTTACGCTTCCGCTTATAAGCTATGGCGGCAGCTCGGTGCTTGGTACGATTGCAATGTTTTCAATTGTGCAGGGAATAATAATACTTAAGCGCGATGAGGATGATAGAATTGAAAAAGAAAAACTTGAAAAATCAAAGGCGAGGCGCGAAAAGCGGAACAGGGAAAAAGCAGGCAGGGCAAAGCAGGAGAAAAAGAAAGCCGGAAAGTGTAAGAGCGTATAAATGTGTTCTTATAATATTCGCGGCATTATTTGTGATGCTTGTCGGATACATTGTTAAGTTTCTGGTTTTTGACAGAGAGAAGATTATCGATAATCCGTATAATACAAGGATAGAGCTGCTTGCTGCAAAGACACTGAGAGGAACAATATATGGCCGCAATGGTGAGGTACTTGCTGAAACAATAATTGATTTAGAAGGAAATGATAAGAGAAGCTATCCGTATGGCAGTCTGTTTGTGCATACGGTTGGTTATAATACTTATGGTAAAGCGGGCCTTGAGTATTATATGAACTATGAACTTCTGACTTCAAAAACAGGAATTTTCCAAAAAATTCTAAATGACTTTGAAGGAAAAAAGGATATCGGAAACAGTGTGCATACTACACTTGATGCCAAGCTTCAGCGTGCTGTATATGATGCCTTTGGCGAATATAAGGGGGCAGCAGTGGTGCTTGATGTTGCTACAGGCAAAATTCTTGCAATGGTATCAAAGCCGGATTTTGACCCTAATCGCATAGACGAGCTGTGGGATGTGCTTGTTAAAGATAAAAAAAGCGATGGCAGTAAAGCTTATGACGGAGCCATGCTTAACAGGGCAACACAGGGAAAGTATACACCGGGCTCGGTTTTTAAAATAATTACGGCACTTGCTTATATACGTGAAAATCCTGATACGTGGCAGGATTTTAATTATACGTGTATGGGGGAATATACTGAGGGCAGTAATAAGGTTAAATGCTACCATGGAACAAAACATGGCAGAGTTAATCTGGATAAAGCATTTGCCGTGTCGTGCAATTCAGCGTTTGCCATGCTTGGGGGAAGTGTTTCTTATGATACATTTAAAGCTGTGTGTGAAGAGCTTTCGATGAATAAAATGATAGCTTCGGAAACTGTTATGTCAGAGATTAGCAGATTTGCTTTATCAGAGGATTCTCCAAGATATGAATATCTTTATACGATGATTGGACAGGGGCAGACTACGGTTACTCCTCTTTATGCTGCAATGCTTGCAGCTGCCGTTGCAAATGGCGGAACGGCCATGTCACCTTATCTTGTGGAAAAGGTTTTGTCACCGGAGGGCGAGATTGTTAAAAGCTATATTCCAGATGTGATTGGCGAATGGATGAGTAGCAGTGAAGCTGAAGCTTTGTCGAAAATGATGCGGGAGTGCGTAACTGACGGTACAGGGAATAAGCTTAAGGAGCTTGGTGTGGAATGCTATGGAAAGACAGGTACTGCAGAAACTTCTAAAGACAGGCCGGATGCGTGGTTTGCAGGTTTTGCAAAAAATGGCATGGGTGATGATATTGCGGTATGTGTTGTTGTGGAAGAAAGTGGAACAGGTGCAGAAATTGCTGTTCCCATTGTTAAAAGTATAATGGAGAATTACTACGAAAAATAAAGTTTTATGCATAAAACACAAAAAAATGCAAAAAAATTAATAAAGTAATGAATTTGCACTTGAGATTTTGTCAAATATAGAGTATAATGGATAAGGTTATTTATGTGTACAAAAAAAAGTAAAGGTGGTTTTGCAATTGAATTCAAAAACATTGCTATATGTTCTTAAAAGAATATTATTAGCATTATTAACTGTATGGATAGTTATTACGGTAACTTTCTTTGTAATGCGTATGGTACCGGGAGGTCCTTTCCTTAGTGAGAAGGCAGCTTCGCCTGAAGCAACCAAGGCACTTGAGGCTAAGTATGGTCTTGACAGGCCTTTGTTTGAACAGTATTTTACATATTTAAAGGATATTGTGACAAAGTTTGATTTTGGACCATGTATTAAGCAGAGGGGAAGAGACGTAATCGATGTTATAGTTGACGGACTTAAAACTTCAGCCAAGCTTGGAGTTATTGCAGCCGTTCTTGCACTCGTAGTAGGTGTTGTTCTTGGGGCGGTAGCAGCGCTTAACCATAATAAGCTTATTGATAAGGTTATTATGGTTGTTATGACGGCGTTTGTATCCATGCCATCATTTATCATGGGAGCATTGCTTCTTATATTGCTTAGTAATACATTTAAGATTTTTCCGGCCAACGGTACTACACCTGCCGGACTTGTACTTCCGATTGTTACATTATCTCTTTATCCGATGGCGTATATAACCCGTCTTACACGTTCGTCCATGCTGGATGTTCTCGGACAGGATTATATCCGTACAGCCAAGGCAAAGGGGGTTTCAGGAAAGAGTATTATATTTAAGCATGCGCTTAAAAATTCGCTTATTCCCGTAATAACATACTTTGGACCGATGCTTGCATATATTGTAACCGGTTCACTCGTAGTTGAAAAGATTTTTGCAGTTCCGGGAATAGGCCGTGCATTTGTTAACAGCATAACTAACCGTGATTATCCGCTTATCATGGGAACTACAATTGTTCTTGCGATTCTTATTGTTGTAATGAATCTTGTGAGTGATATTTTGTACAAAGTGGTTGATCCACGTATTAATTTGGAATAGGAGACACTAAGATATGAGTAAAAAGCCTTTTAGCCTTCATGTAGATTTGGATCAGTTCATACCGGCATCAGAGCAGGATAAAGAATATCTGGTGCAGATGCGTCCGTCTTCTACGTTTTTTAAGGATGGTGTGAAGCGTCTCCTTAAGAATAAAGTGGCAACAGTATCATTTTTTGTAATAATATTTATTACGTTAGCTTCGATTTTTATTCCACTTTTCTGGCCATATTCATATGATGACCAGTTGGGTATAACACCAGGTAAGCCGGTAGATTCTTCGTATAAGAATCTTAAACCTTTTGAATACGGTGCAACGGAGCTTGAAAGAATAGAGGCAGGGGAAGAAATTTTCCCGCATGTGTTCGGAACGGATTCGGCGGGGCGTGATTATTTTATCCGTGTTGTTTATGGAACACGTATCTCACTTGCAGTTGGTTTCTTTGCAAGTATCATAGTGCTTATTGTCGGAATGACGGTGGGCTCAATTGCCGGTTACTGCGGCGGTAAGGTTGATATGATAATTATGCGAATAGTCGATGTTATTTATTCACTCCCGGATACGCTTATGGTTATTCTCCTTGCATCAGTACTTGGTTTTGCACTTGATAAGATTATAGCGGGTACAGTGCTTGAGAAAATCGGTAAGAATATTATAAGCTTGTTCATAGTTTTTGCCATTCTTTACTGGGTATCCATGTCAAGACTTATCCGTGGACAGATACTCTCGCTTCGTGAGCAGGAATATGTGCTTGCATCTAAAGCAGCAGGTGCAAAGGGCAGATGGATTATTATGAAGCATCTCATCCCTAACTGTATAAGCGTTGTTATTATTTCAACTGCGCTTCAGATTCCAAGTGCGATTTTTACGGAAAGTTATCTCTCTTTCCTTGGTCTTGGTGTTAATGCACCGATGCCTTCACTTGGTTCGCTTGCTTCAGAGGCACTTAACGGAATATCATCATATCCGTACAGACTTGTTATACCGGCGATTGTTATTTCACTTATAGTATTGTCACTTAACTTATTTGGTGATGGTCTTCGTGATGCATTCGACCCTAAGCTTAACGGTTAAGAAAGGAGAGTATTAAGATGGCATTATTAGAAGTAAAAGATTTGCATACCTCCTTTTTCACGGATGCAGGTGAAGTCAAGGCGGTTAATGGCGTTTCCTTTTATCTTGACAATGGAAAGGTCCTTGGCATTGTTGGTGAGTCAGGTTCCGGTAAATCGGTTACGGCTTATTCAATTATGCAGATTCTGGCGGGTACAGGTAAGATTGTATCAGGCTCAATTAAATTAAATGGTCAGGAACTTGTTAATTCCGGCGAAAATGTAATGAAGACAATAAGAGGTAATAAGATATCTATTATTTTTCAGGATCCTATGACCTCACTTAATCCTACTTATACAATAGGTTCACAGCTTATTGAAGCAATTTTGCTTCATACTAACCGTGATAAGAAGCAGGCATGGGACAGAGCTGTTGAGATGCTTACGCTTGTTAATGTTAACGAGCCGGAGAAGCGTATGAAACAGTATCCTTTTGAACTTTCAGGCGGTATGCGACAGAGGGTAATGATTGCAATGGCACTTGCGTGTGAGCCGGATATTCTTATTGCGGATGAGCCTACGACTGCGCTTGATGTTACAATTCAGGCACAGATATTAGAGCTTATGAAGTCACTTCAGGAAGAGCTTGGAATGGCTATTATTATGATTACACATGACCTTGGTGTAGTTGCACAGATGTGTGATGAGGTTATTGTTATGTATGCGGGTTCAATTTGTGAGCAGGGTACTGCTGATGAGATTTTTTATAATCCGCAGCATGAATATACTAAGGGACTTATGCGTTCGCTTCCTTCGGCTGCGACTGCCGGTACGAAGCTTAAGCCTATTACAGGTACACCTATTGACCTTCTCAATATGCCTAAGGGCTGTGCTTTTGCACCACGTTGTGATGCAGCCATGAAGGTGTGTATAGATAAGGCAGCTCCTAATATTGAAGTTAATGAGTGCCATCGTTCAGCTTGCTGGATGTGCGTTAAGAATGGTATAGAGAATGGCTCCATTGTTGCGGAGAATGATACAAAATCCGGTAAAGGCGGTGACAGATAATGAGCGGCAGCAATGATAATAAGCAACCTTTAATTGAGGTTAAAGGCCTTAAAAAATATTTTGACATTAATGTCGGCATGTTTAAATCCAAACCACTTAAGGCGGTTGATGATGTTTCATTTTCCATTAACAAAGGTGAAACACTCGGACTTGTTGGCGAGTCCGGCTGCGGTAAAACTACTGTCGGCAGAACACTTCTTAATCTTTATAAGCCTACTGCCGGAGAAATCTGGTATGATGGTAAGGAGATTAAGACAAAGGATGATATTAAGAACTTCAGAAAGAAAGCCACTATGGTATTTCAGGATCCGTATTCATCCCTTAACCCGCGTATGACGGTATCGGATATTATAGCAGAACCGCTTGATATTCATGACTTATATAAGAATAAGGCAGAACGTGAGGCAAGAGTTCTTGAGCTTATGGGGCACGTAGGACTTAATAGTGAACATGCATCACGTTATGCACACGAATTTTCAGGCGGACAGCGTCAGCGTATTGGTATTGCGCGTGCGCTTGCTGTAAATCCTGATTTTATCGTGTGTGACGAGCCGGTTTCTGCGCTTGACGTATCAATTCAGGCACAGGTTATTAATATGTTTGATGAGTTACAGGATGCACTTGGACTTACCTATCTTTTTGTCGCACACGATTTGCTTGTTGTGCGCCATATAAGTGACCGTATAGCGGTTATGTATCTTGGAAGAATGGTTGAGCTTGCCGATGCAGGTGAGATTTATGACCATCCTCTTCACCCATATTCACAGTCGCTTTTATCAGCAGTGCCGGTGCCGGATCCGAAAGTTGCAAGAGCCAATAAACGTATCGTTTTAAGCGGTGATATACCAAGTCCGCTTAATGCTCCGTCAGGCTGTCCGTTCCGTACAAGATGCCCTTATGCTACTGAACAGTGTAAGGAAGCGATGCCTCCGTTTGAAGAAGTGTCAAAGGGACATTTTGTTGCCTGCTACAGGGTGAAGGAGATTAATTAATGGTTTAAACATGCATGACGTGTTTAAATATAAATTTATCATTGAAAGGATGAAAGAAAAATGAAGATGAGAAAAGTATTAGCACTTCTTTTGAGTCTGGCAATGGTACTTTCATTGGCAGCATGTGGCGGAAAGTCACGTTCAAAAGATGTTCTTCCTGTATGTTTAGCATCTGAACCGGACACACTTGACCCGGCTCTTAACTCTTCAGTAGATGGTGCTACAATGGTAGCGCATTTGTTTGCAGGTCTTGCTAAATGGTCACAGGATGAGAAAGGCAATGTAGTTGTAGTAGCTGACCTTGCTGAGGAATTAGTTAAGGGTGTTACCAATGAAGATGGTACAGTTACTTACACTTACACATTAAAGGAAGGCCTTAAGTGGTCAGATGGTAAAGAGCTTACCGCAGCTGATTTTGTTTTTGCATGGAACAGAGCAGCTTCTGTAGCACTTGCAGCTGACTATGGTTACATGTTCGAGGTAGTTGACGGTTATGCTGAAATGTGGGAAGAAGGCGCTTCAGCTGATTTAAAGCTTAACGTATCAGCTCCTGATGCCAGAACAATCGTTGTAACACTTGAAAATGCAATAAGCTACTGGGATGAGTTACTCGCTTTCCCTACTTACTATCCTGTAAGAGAAGATGTTGTTGCAAATGAAGCCTGGGCTACAAGTCCTGAGACATATATCTGTAACGGACCTTACAAGATGACAGCATGGGAGCATAATAGTGTAATCACACTTGAGAAGAATGATAACTTTATTGATGCTGATTCAGTAACAATGAAGAAACTTGAGTTCTACTTATCAGATGATTCAAATAATATGCTTACAAACTTTGAAAATGGTTCATGGTTAGTAATTGATGATGTTCCTACTAATGAGATTGCTAAGTTAAAGACAGAGTATCCTGAAGAGTTTGTTATTACAGGACAGCTTGGAACATATTATGTATGCTGGAACGTAAATGAGAATCTTTTACCTGCTGATTCTAAGTTAACAGGTGCAGATGCTGAGAAGGCAGAAGCAGAGATTCGTAACGCTATGGGTCTTCTTTTAGACCGTGTTTATATTGCTGATGAAATTGGTCAGGCAGGTCAGGTGGCTGCTTCATCATTCGTAGCAATGGGTATGACAGAGCCGGATGGTTCACAGTTCTACCAGAACGCAGGTTCAAGCTCAGAGTATGATGGTTACTATAATGTAGCTAAGTCTGCTTTTGAGTCAAACTTCGCTGAAGCTGTTACAATCTTAAAGAAATACTATAGCTATGATGAGGCAACACAGAAGTTCACAAATGTTCCTACATTAACATACCTTTATAACACTGGTGACGGACATCAGGCAATTGGTGAGTACATCCAGGGTGCTCTTGCGGTGGTTGGTATCAACATGCAGCTTGAGAATCAGGAGTGGAATACATTCCTTAATACACGTAAGAATGGTGAATATTCTGTTGCACGTAACGGCTGGTTAGCAGATTACAATGATCCTATCTGTTTCCTTGATATGTGGACCTCAGGTTCAGGTAACAATGACGTTCAGTTTGGTAAGGGTAACCATGAAAGTCTTGCAATGTACAACCTTGATTTAACAGCTTACGGCAGTGATGTTAAGGTTACAAACGGTACATGGGCTGAGACATATGATGTGCTTATTGCTGAGATTAAGTCATGCACAGATAATAACAATCGTTATGCAATGATGCATCTTGCTGAGGATATGCTTATGGAAACAGGCTGTATCGTTCCGTTATACTTCTATACAGATATTTACATGATTGATGAATGTGTTGACGGATTCTTCTGTAATCCTTTAGGATACAAGTATTTCATGAATTGTACAATTAAATAAGTAATGTATCTTTTGAAGTAATAGTTCAGATATGACCGGCAAGCAGTATGATTATGCTTTTACAAATCAGACTGTCTGGCCGGTCATAGCTTTCTGAACTGTTATTTTTTTGCTTAAAATGATTATACAAAAAATAATTATCCGGTTGACAAGCTTGGAGATATATGCTAAACTTAACTTTGTGTGAGAACCCGCGCCAGGCATACGGACCACTCCGGCCGGTGACTTAGTGTAGGGCATTATTATATTTATTTTATAGGAGGAATTTATAATGATTTCTAAGGAAAAGAAAGCAGAGCTTATTAAGGCTTACGGAAGAACACCTGAGGATACAGGTTCACCTGAGGTTCAGGTAGCTATCCTTACAGAGAGAATTGCAGAGCTCACAGAGCATTTAAAGAGCAATCCAAAGGATCATCATTCAAGAAGAGGTCTTTTCAAGATGGTTGGTCAGAGAAGAGGTTTACTTGATTACTTAAAGAAGACGAATCTTGACAGCTATCGTGAGTTGATTGAGAAATTAAACATCAGAAAGTAATTTGCGATAGAAGTGTACAAAACCGCTATCGCTGTATAGGGCGGAGTAATCCGCCCTATATTTGTAATGGAACACTGACTTCCCAGTGTCAGAAACTATCGGAAGGAGAACCCCGAGACCACTGAAAAGAGCATAAGCTTTGATGATTTATGTTTTTCTCAGTAGTTTCGGTATCCTCCGGTAGATATTATTTATAAGGAGGTACAACAGATATGTACAAAAGTTTTAGTATGGAGCTTGCAGGTCGTACACTTACGGTTGATGTGGGCAGAGTAGCTGCACAGGCTAATGGTGCGGCATTTATGCATTATGGTGATACAGTAGTTTTATCAACTGCTACTGCATCAGAGAAGCCAAGAGAAGGCATTGATTTCTTCCCGCTCAGTGTAGAATACGAGGAGAAGTTATATGCAGTTGGCAAGATTCCGGGAGGCTTTAATAAGAGAGAGGGTAAGGCCAGTGAAAATGCCATCCTTACATCACGTGTTATTGACAGACCTATGCGTCCTCTTTTCCCGAAGGATTATCGTAATGATGTAACACTTAATAATATGGTTATGTCGGTTGACCCTGAGTGCAGCCCTGAGCTTACAGCCATGCTTGGTTCAGCTATCGCAACCGCTATTTCAGATATTCCATTTGATGGTCCGTGTGCTACAACACAGGTTGGCCTTATTAATGGAGAATTTGTTATTAATCCTAATGCAACGCAGAATGCAGTATCTGACTTAAAGCTTACTGTAGCATCTACAAGAGAAAAGGTTATTATGATTGAGGCAGGTGCCAATGAAGTGCCTGAGGCTAAGATGATTGAGGCTATTTATGAGGCTCATAAGGTTAACCAGTCAGTTATCGAGTTTATTGATAAGATTGTTGCAGAGTGCGGCAAAGAGAAACATGAATATACAAGCTGCGCTATTCCGGAAGAGCTTTTTGCAGCCATTAAGGAAGAAGTAAGTCCTGAAGCTATGGAAGAAGCAGTATTTACTGACGTTAAGCAGGTAAGAGAAGAGAATATCCGCAACATTAAGGATAAGCTTGCAGAGAAATTTGCAGATAATGAAGAGTGGCTTGCTCTTATCGATGAAGCAGTATATCAGTATCAGAAGAAGACTGTACGTAAGATGATTTTGAAGGATCATAAGCGTCCTGACGGAAGAGAGATTACACAGATTCGTCCGCTTGCAGCCGAGGTTGATATTATTCCCAGAGTACACGGTTCAGCAATGTTTACAAGAGGGCAGACACAGATTTGTACAGTTACAACACTTGCACCTTTATCAGAGGCGCAGAAGTTAGACGGCCTTGATGAGAATGAAGTGAGCAAGAGATATATGCATCATTACAATTTCCCATCATACTCAGTAGGTGAGACAAAGCCTTCGAGAGGTCCGGGAAGAAGAGAAATCGGTCATGGCGCACTTGCAGAAAGAGCACTTATTCCGGTTCTTCCAAGTGAGGCAGAGTTCCCTTATGCAATCCGTACAGTATCAGAGACATTTGAGTCAAACGGTTCTACATCACAGG
>CAZBHM010000061.1:0-11335 GCA_964491975.1 uncultured Lachnospiraceae bacterium
ATGGCTTGAGTTTATATTCCATATACGTTTTTTTGATAAGATGAGTATGGAAATAATTCATGCCACACTTTTGTCGGTGTGTCTTGCGATGCTTCCTGCAATAATATGTAGTATTGTTCCAACCAAGATATCCAAGGTTCTTGCAGTAGTTTTTTCGGCATTTATTTTCCTGCTTTTTGCAGTGCAGGCCGTTTATTACCAGGTATTTAAGACATTCCTTGTATTATTTTCGGTGGGAGCCGGAACGGGACAGGTACTTGAGTTCTGGCGAGAGATTCTTGAGGCAATTGTTGACCAGGCCGTAACTATTTTGTTGTATCTTCTGCCACTTGTTTTTTTATGTGTGTTCGGACGTAAAATAATAAAATTTGGTGATTTTAAGCCGGCACGGACGGTGATTGCGGCAGTATTTACGGTTGTGCTGCACATAGTTCTTCTTGCTACGCTAAGGGTTTATGGTACCGATTTGTACAGCGCATATGATTTGTATTACAATGAGTATATACCTGAGTTTTCGATGCGGCATCTTGGACTTATGACAAGCATGAGACTTGATTTTAAAGGACTTACTTTTGACGGAGACAGTGATGAGCTTGATATTGTGGTGCCTGTACCGTCTGATACAGAGCCTGCTGAAACAACCACAGAGCCTGTAACAACGGGTACGGGCGAAAATCAGACGACTGCTGTACCTAAGGAAGAAGAAACAACGACAGCAGAGGCAATACTTGATTATGTGACAGATACATCCTATAATAAGCTTGATATAGATTTTGTGAAGCTTGGAGAGAATGCAGAAGATAAGTCGCTAGCAACACTCCATAACTATTTTGCAAGTGTTTCTCCTACGAAGAAGAATGAATATACAGGTATGTTTGAAGGATATAATCTTATAAAGATTACGGCTGAGGGCTATAATCATCTGGCGCTTGATGAAGAGCTTACACCTACACTTTATAAGCTTGCCAATTCCGGATTTGTTTTTAATAATTTTTATAACCCACTATGGTGGTATAGTACACTTGATGGCGAATACGTTGCATGTACCGGACTTTTGCCGAGGTCTGACCGCTGGGCATTTAATTATACCGGGCAAAATTCAACCTCATTGCCATTTAGCATGGGTAATGCCATGACTGCAATCGGTTATAGTACATATGCATACCATAATCATACATTTTCGTACTATTACAGAAATAAATCACATCCTAACATGGGGTATATTTATAAGGGGGTAGGTAATGGCCTTGGAGTCAGAAAGACCTGGCCTGAATCAGATCTTGAGATGATAGAGCTTTCCATAAAGGATTATATTGATAAGGTCCCATTTCATGCATACTATATGACGGTAAGCGGTCATCTTAATTATACGTTTACAGGAAATGCCATGTCAAAGAAAAATAAGGCTCTTGTAGACCATTTGGAGGTATCGGACAATGTAAAGGCATACCTTGCGTGTCAGATAGAGTTAGACAGGGCACTGGAAAGGCTCATAGATGAGCTTGATAAGGCAGGCCTTCTTGAAACTACTGTTATTGTGCTTTCAGGAGACCATTATCCTTATGGACTCGATGAGGGAGGATATTACGATGAGCTTGCAGGGCATACGGTAGAAAGAAACTTTGAAGTATACGAAAGCTCACTTATATTGTGGTCAGCGGCTATGAAGGAGCCGGTTATCGTCGATAAGGTTTGTTCTTCGCTTGATATTATGCCTACGCTTTGTAATCTGTTTGGTCTGGAGTATGATTCCAGGCTGTTTATGGGCAAGGATATACTTTCGGACTCAGAGCCGCTTGTTGTTTTTAGAAATCGAAGCTTTATAACTGATAAGGTTATGTACAATGCGAGTACAGGCAAAGTTACATATCTTACAGAAGAGGAGCTTCCTGACAAATATATTTCTAATATGAAGTCGGTAGTTAAAAATATGTTCAATGTATCAAAGGCAATTCTTGATACCGATTACTATTCATATATTGAGGAATATACACCATATGGTATTGATAAAACAATGTACCCGGAGAAATATGATTTTCCGGTTGATCTTGTAAAAGGTAAGGATTATTAAAAGGAGGAATATGCTGATGAGAAGCTGGCGTGATGCAGATAGAAAGATGCTTATAACCAATGTTGCCTGGAAACGCAGAAGGAGACATTTTGATGGACAACAGTTCATTGGAAATGTAAGTATATATTTGTATTTTGCATTGTCAGTTGTATGGCTTGAGCTTATGTTTCACATACGCTTTTTCGATGGAATAGGTATTGAAATAGTACATACATTGCTTTTCTCAGTATGCTTGTCAGCGATACCGGCTTTTGTATGCTCCCTGCTCCCGGGAAAACCAGGAAAAGTCGTGACGATAGTTTTTTCGGCATTAATATTTATTGTATTTTCTGTGCAGGCTGTATATTATGAGATATTTAAGACATTCCTGATACATTTTGGGGAAACAGAACACGGACAGGTGCAGGGATACTTAAAGCTTATACCCGGTGCAGTTGCTTCGCAGTGGCTGACAATTTTATTATATGCCCTACCGTTATTGTTTTACGTGATTCTGGGACGTAAATTTATAGGATTTTGCAGGTTAAATATTCTGCATACTGCTATTGTAGTGTCAGGTGCGGTGATAGTACACATTCTGCTGCTTTTTACCCTCAGGCTGTATGGGACGGGAGTTAATGGACCATATTATCTGTATAATAAGGAATTTATACCAAATGTATCCATGGAAAAGCTTGGGCTTATGACAACGATGCGGATAGATTTGAAAAATGTAATTTTTGGTAAAAATAGCGATGGCTCTGAGTCCGGGCAGGCAGGTGGTAATGATACAAAGGATACGCCGCAGGTCAGTACAAAGCCGGTTATTGAAATTATTACTAAGGTTTATAAGAGAGATGAGGCAATATATGATTTTATTGCTGAAGCAGCAAAACTAAAAAATGTAAAAATATGTCTGCGCATATAACCGAATTTTTGTGGTAAAAATAGAAATGTATATTGCATATTGCACAAGATTGTATGTAAATATCTGGAAATGCATTGGGCATAATCCCAAAATGCTGTAAAAGCTATTGACGTTTTTGAAAGAGTGGAATATAATGCCTACTCAAGGACAAAAATTTAGAAGAGGAGCAGATGAAGTTATGCAGGGAATTTATTCGTTTTTCTGTGGAATATCAGAATTTTTGATGAATATTTCCAAGAGAACATATCGAAACTGTGCTATAATAGCGACAGGTATTTGTGTGGTTTCAGTAGTAGCATTTGCATCTAATAGTTTTGGTGGCAGCGGTAAGAATAATTGCCAGAGAAACGGCAGGGCAGGATTTAAGAACGAAGCTTCCATTGTGGAGGATGACGAGCCCGGTGCTGTCGAAATGCTTAAGGACATTATCGAGAATCAGCCGGAATGTCTGCAGGCTTACTTTTTACAGAGTGATACGGTTAAAATATCAGATTATGCGATAGAATATGCACTGGCTCTGAAAGAAAAAGCAAGTCTTACCGATACTGCGAAGGATACTGTTATGAATGCAGAGAACATTACCATGGCGGCTTTGGAAGAACCGGATGAGGTAAAAGCAGAGCTTGTTGAGGAAACAGTGCCGGAGACTTTGGCGGAAGAGAGAAAGGCAGATTCAATTATTACTACGAGCGGTGTAGCCATTGAGGGTGTGATGAACAGTCCCATAGAGGTTACTGAAGAGGAGTATGATATTCTTCTTCACATAGTGGCTGCGGAGGCAGGCTGCTGTGATGTATATGGTCAGATGCTTGTTGCAAATGTGGTTTTTAACAGGGTTAATGACAAGCATTTCCCGGATACGATTAAAGAGGTTGTATTTCAGAAAAATCAGTTTTCACCAGCAACCAAGGGTACTATCTGGAAGGCCAAAATTCGTGATACTACCATTGAGGCGGTTGACAGGGTACTTGCAGGAGAAGATTATTCCTGCGGGGCAACATTTTTTGTGGCACGTAAATATGTCAGTGAGAAGACCTTTAACAGGTTTAATACCAAGTATGAGTGGATTTTCGAACATGATGGACATGATTTTTTCAGATTCAGATGATTAAAGTATGGGAGCTCTCCTTGCGAGAGCTCTTTTTGGTTGCATAAAGGCATGATTTAGGCTACAATGTATACAGTAATCTGAAAAGAGAGGGTGTCTTAAGGTATGGCAGAAAGAAAAATTATTATGGAAGCCGGAAGTGCATTGCCGCCGGGGGTTACGGTTTATGGTGACAGAATTAATTTTTCAGTGGAGGCAGAGCTTAATGAGGGAGAAAGGCTGTGGCTTCTGATTTATGATGCAACAGGCAGTTGTGTAGCAGAACTTGAGTTTAAAGAGTGGCAGAGACTTGGCAACGAATATTATATGGCCGTGCGTAGAAATGATTGTGCAATGGCCATAAAAACAGCCGGAGCCCGTAACGTTGGTGATATCAGCAGCTATAAGCTGGTGGCGGTCACAAAAGATGGAGATAAAGAAAGAGTTATACCTGATAAGAGGGCAAAGCGTATTATCGGCAGGGAAAGCTGGGCAGACAATGGGTGCGGTGAGATAAGGAATGGATTTATTTCACATATGTTGCCATATTGCTTTGATGAAGAAACAGAAGCGGAAGAAGCGGCAGTACCAGATATAAGGCCGGATATACCTTTGAGTGAGCTGATTATTTATCGTATGCACGTAAGGGGGTTTACCATGCATGAAAGCTCAGAGGTAAGTGCCAGAGGAACATTTAAGGGAATTGTGGAAAAAATTCCTTATTTAAAAGAGCTTGGTGTTAACTATGTGGAGCTTATGCCTGCGTATGAGTTTGATGAGCTTGGAGATATTCCTGGAAAAATTAATTACTGGGGATATACAAATGGATATTATATGGCACCAAAGGCATCCTACGCTTCAGCGAAGAATGAAACAGGTGAGTTTAAGAAGCTTGTAAGAGAGCTTCATAAGGAAGGAATCATGCTTGGCATGGAATTCTATTTTGTGCCGGGAACTGACAGACAGTTTGCACTGGAGACATTAAGATATTGGGCGGCAGACTATAGTGTAGACGGATTTCATGTAAATGAAAATGTTTTGCCGGTGGAATTTGTTTTGGCGGACCCGCTCCTTAAGGACTGCAAAATTTTTGGAAATGAGTGGAGTAAAAGCTTCATGTATGATATAGGAAGCTTTCTTAAAGGGGATGGCGGAAAAACAGAGAGCTTTGCAGCTCATCTTATTGGCAGAAAGCAGAAAAGAGCAGTTAATTTTCTTGCCACGCATGACAGCTTTACCGTAAATGATATGGTTTCATATGACAAAAAGCATAATGAAGCCAATGGCGAGGAAAATCGTGACGGTGACGAGCATAGTAGCTATACTTGGAATTGTGGAGCAGAAGGGGCAACCACTGACAGAGATATACGAAAACTAAGACTTAAGCAGATAAAAAATGCCTGGACGATGCTTATGTTAAGCCAAGGCGTTCCTGCATTTATGGCGGGAGATGAATTTGGACGTACAACCGGAGGAAATAATAATCCATATTGTCAGGATAATGAGATTTCATGGATAAACTGGCATCTTAAGGCAGAAAATAGTGAACTTATTGAATTTGTCAAAATGCTTATAAAATTCAGAAAAAAACATAAAATTCTGCATATGCCTATACTTCCGGGCAGCGGGCTTAAGGAAAAGGATTTTAAATATTTTGGTTATCCAGATGTTTCCTTTCATGGAAAAGAAGCGTGGAGACCGGATTATTCATGGGAAAGCCGGATGCTTGGCGTGATGTACAATGAAAAGTATTCAGAAGGGATGCAAAAGTACATATATTTTGCCGTAAATATGCATTGGGAGAAGCAAAAAACAGCACTTCCAAAGCTTCCCGATGAGCTTTTCTGGAGGCTTGAATTTACAACAGCTATTGATGATTTCGAAGTAGATACGCCTGTAAAAATGAATTTTTATGAAAAATCCTTTATCGCGGAATCGCGCAGTGTATATGTATTTGTTTCGTCTGATAATGAAACTGGCATTTCCAAAATAATAAAAACTGGGCATTGAGTAAGGTCACATATAGAGTTATACTATGACAGGTAAAAGGGTTACGGAGGCGTAGGATAATGAATAATAAATCACGGGTAGTACTTAAACTTACTCAGGCTGCGTTTATGGCGGCACTCTGCTACATAGGTTTTCAGTTTTTAAGAATCGATGTTCCGGTGGGACCGGAGAAAACAGCGTTTCATTTCGGCAATGTATGCTGTGTGCTTGGTGCGCTTTTGCTTGGCGGATTATGGGGCGGTATGGCAGGTGCAGTCGGAATGACAATTGCTGACATTACAAGCGGATATGTAACAAGTGCTCCAAAGACATTCTTTTTAAAGCTTTGTATAGGAATTATTGTGGGACTTGTGGCACACGGAATTGGCAGGCTGTCTAAGGTAAAGGAGCCAAAGAAGGTATTTAAGTGGGCACTCATCGGAAGTATTGCCGGGATGGTATTTAATATAGTGGCTGACCCGATAGTGGGATATTTTTACAAAATGTATATACTGGGAGTGCCGCAGGATATCTCAACTGCGCTTGCAAAGCTTTCGTCACTTACCACGTCAGTTAATGCACTGCTTACGGTGGTGTCAGCAGTGATACTTTACACTGCCTTAAGACCCGCACTTAAAAAGGCAGATATTTTCCCAAATGTGTCGAAGTGGTATTAATAAAACTTGCTTTTTGATGAAGAAAATGGTATAGTTAATAATTATTAGCTATATCATTTTTTATTTTAGGAGGATTAATGATGAGAATAGGTGTCAGAGGTCATGATATGGAGAGAGTTCCTTTTGAGGAGCTGGTAAGCAATATAAAGAAGAAGGGCTTTGACTGTACACAGCTTGCACTTCCAAAGGCAATATATGAGTTTAATGTAAGTGAGGAGGCCATGACTCCTGGTATGGCTTTATATATTAAGCAGGTTTTTGCAGAGAATAAGGTGGATGTGGCAGTTCTTGGCTGTTATCATAATCTTGCTAATCCTAATAAAGAGCAGTTAAGAGAAACAATGGAGCTTTACAAGACACATATACGTTTTGCAAGTCTTCTTGGCTGTGGTGTCGTGGGAACAGAGACAGGTGCCGTTAATGAGCGTTACAAGTATGAGCCGGCCAATCATTCAGAGGAAGCTTTGCAGATTTTTATAAATAATTTAAGAGAAGTTGTGGGTTATGCCGAGAAGATGGGTGTAATTATGTGCATTGAACCCGTATGGGGACATATTGTGTATAATATTAAACGTGCAAGACAGGTGCTTGATGCAATTAATTCCCCTAATCTTCAGATTATCTTTGACCCGGTTAATGTAATAAGCATTGAAAATTATGAGAAGCAGGATGAGATTATTACGGAAGCATTTACGCTTCTTAGAAAAGAGATAGCAGTTATTCATGCAAAGGATTTTATAGTTGAGGACGGACAGGTTAAGTCGGTCATTTCGGGAAGAGGCATGCTTAATTATGATTTACTTATGAAGCTTATAAAAGAGCATAAGCCGCATATTCATGTGCTTTTGGAGAATACGAAGCCTGAGAATGTCTTTGAAGCCAAGGAATTTGTGGAAAGAAAGTATGAAGAGGCTTAAAGTTACAGCCGGAGGAATTATTTTATGAAGAAAATAGAGGATTATGTTGTAAGTATTCCTGATTTTCCTGAAGAAGGGATTATTTTCAGGGATGTCACATCTGTTTTACAGGATGCCGACGGGCTTCATCTTGCCATTGATGAAATGCAGAAGAAAATTGAAGATGTTGAGTTTGATGTTGTTGTGGGACCTGAGGCCAGAGGATTTATTTTTGGCATGCCCATTGCCTATAATCTTCATAAGCCTTTTGTACCGGTAAGAAAGAAGGGCAAGCTTCCAAGAGAAACCGTTAGTATAAGCTATGACCTTGAGTATGGCAGTGCTGCCATAGAGATTCACAAGGATGCCATTAAGCCGGGACAGAAGGTTCTTATTGTGGATGACCTTATGGCAACGGGTGGTACGATTGAGGCTATTATTAAGCTTGTGGAAGGTCTTGGCGGCAAGGTTGTGTGTTCGGTATTCCTTATGGAGCTTGCGGGACTTAAGGGAAGAGAGAGACTTGCAGGCAACAGGGTAGAAAGCGTAATTATTTACGAAGGCAAATAGATAATATTAGGAAAATGGTGATATACTATGCATTATGAGGTTATTAATATAGAAACAGGCGTAAAGAGCCGTTCGGATTTCTGCCCGACTCTTACGACTTATGTACTAGAGAGCGTTCCCGTGGGTGACAAAAACGCAGTTAAGCGTCCGGCTGTAATTATTTGTCCGGGAGGCGGATATTCACATACATCTGACAGAGAGGCAGAACCGATTGCAATTAAGATGATTGAGGCGGGATATCATGCATTTGTAGTGCGCTACAGCGTTGCACCGGCAGTATTTCCCACACAGCTTTTGGAGCTTGCAAAGGCAGTGGAGATTGTAAGAAGTCATGCAGATGAGTGGAATGTGGATGCGGATAAGATTATTGTCGGTGGTTTTTCGGCAGGCGGTCATGTGGCTGCAAGCTTATCGGTATTCTGGGATAAGGAATTTGTATGGGGAGCACTTGGTACTACGAAGGAAATGATACGTCCAAACGGTGCGATGCTTTGCTATCCGGTTATTACGTCAGGCAGCTTTGCGCACAGAGGTTCATTTGATAATGCACTTGCAGAGAAGAAGGATGATGAGAAGATGTTAGAGCTTCTCTCTCTTGAGAAGCAGGTGACGGACATGATGCCACCGACATTCTTATGGCATACATGGGAAGATAATGCGGTGCCGGTTGAGAATACACTTATGTTTGCTTCGGCACTCAGAGCTAAAAATATCAGTACGGAAATACATATTTATCCAAAGGGCGGTCATGGACTTGCACTTGCAAACGAAGAGACAGCATGCGGCAGACAGGCCAATATTGTGGAAGCATGCCAGAGCTGGACGGATAGTGCCATTACATGGATAAAGGGACTTTAATATTTATTAGTTATACGGGATAGGTGATGTTATGAAACCAGAAGATGAAAAAAATATTGCTGAATTAAATGATACGGTAGCAGGCAAGATGCTTAAAAAGCCTGATGATTTCACTGAACCTGCCGAGCTTTACGAACGTTTAAAACAGCAGATATTAAAATATCATCCGTCAGCCGACTTATCGATGATAGAGAAGGCTTATGGAATAGCATTCGAAGCACATAAAGAACAAAAAAGGGCATCAGGTGAACCATATATTATTCACCCGCTTTGTGTTGCGATAATACTCGCAGAGCTTGAGATGGATAAGGAAACCATAGCAGCGGGACTGTTGCATGATGTTATAGAGGATACACCGCTTACACGTGAGGATATTGCGAAGGAATTTGGCGAGGAAGTGGCACTTTTGGTTGAAGGTGTTACAAAGCTTACGCAGTTATCCTATTCAATGGATAAGCTGGAGGTACAGGCTGAAAATCTTCGAAAGATGTTTCTTGCCATGGCAAAGGATATCAGGGTTATCCTTATAAAGCTTGCGGACAGACTTCACAATATGCGTACCCTAAAATATCGTCCGGCTAATAAGCAGAGGGATGTTTCAAGAGAAACCATGGATATTTATGCACCGATAGCACACCGTCTTGGTATTTCTAAAATTAAGGTTGAGTTAGATGATTTGTCACTTAAATACCTGGAGCCGGAGGTGTATTATGAGCTTTCAGAAAAAATTAAGCTTACCAAGGCATCGAGGGAGAAGTTTGTAAGTGATATAGTGGCAGAGGTTAAGGAGCATCTGGATGCCTCGGGAATTGAGGCTGAGCTTTCAGGAAGAGTTAAGCATTTTTTCAGTATTTACAGGAAAATGGTTAATCAGCATAAGACACTTGACCAGATATATGATTTGTTTGCAGTGCGTATTATAGTAGATTCTGTTAAGGACTGTTATGCAGCACTTGGTATAATACATGAGATGTATAAGCCTATTCCGGGACGTTTTAAGGATTACATTGCCATGCCAAAGCCCAATATGTATCAGTCTCTCCACACGACACTTATTGCACCGACGGGTCAGCCGTTTGAGGTGCAGATTCGTACAATGGAGATGCACAGAACTGCTGAATATGGTATCGCTGCACACTGGAAGTACAAGGAGAATGTTACAACAGGAAAGCAGATTGCGGCCAGCGAGGAAGAAAAATTAAGCTGGTTAAGGCAGGTGCTTGAGTGGCAGAAGGACGAGGCTGATAATAAAGAATTTATGAGCCTTTTAAAGAGCGATTTTGATTTGTTCTCTGATAATATATATTGCTTTACCCCTACGGGAGATGTCAAGAATCTTCCTGTCGGTTCCACACCTATTGATTTTGCATACAGTATCCACAGCGCAGTAGGTAATAAAATGGTAGGCGCACGGGTTAACGGGAAGATGGTTCCGATTGAATATAAGATTCAGAATGGTGACCGTATAGAAGTTATTACCTCCAATAATTCAAGAGGACCAAGCCGTGACTGGCTTAACATTGTTAAGAGTACGCAGGCTAAAAATAAGATTAACCAGTGGTTTAAGAGCGAGTTTAAAGATGATAATATAAGTAAGGGCAAGGAGCTTATCGAAAAATATTGTAAGAGTAAGTCAATAATCCAGAGTGATATCCTTAAGCCGGAATATACAGAGAAAATTATGCGTAAATATGGCTTCCGTGACTGGGAGTCTGTACTTGCGGCAGTTGGTCATGGCGGCCTTAAGGAAGGACAGATTGTAAATCGTCTGCTTGAGGAATATGACCGTGTCAATAAGAAAAACATAATTACAGATGTAGAAGTGATTGACGGTGTGGCAGCAGCCAATTCCGATAACAGAGACAGGCAGAAAAACAGGAAATCTGCGGATGGTATAGTTGTTAAAGGTATTAATGACGTGGCGGTAAGATTTTCAAAATGCTGCAGTCCGGTTCCGGGAGATGAGATAGTAGGTTTTATAACAAGAGGCAGAGGCGTGTCGATACATCGAACGGACTGTATAAACGTTATAAGCCTTCCGGAGCTTGAGAGAGTGAGGCTTATTGAAGCAGACTGGCAGGAGGATGCTCTTGAAGGAAAGAACAGTCATTATCTTGCCGAAATTAAAATTTATGCCAATAACAGAACAGGCATTATTGCAGATGTTTCAAGAATACTTACAGAGCGTAATATAGATATGACTTCACTTTACAGCCGTACCAATAAACAGGGTAAGGCGACCATAAGTATTGCATTTGAGACAAGCAGTAAGGAAGAGCT